>DATJDF010000540.1:0-4598 GCA_035497555.1 Arachidicoccus sp.
TTCAAAACAATCGATGATCAGCTTCATGTCTTCAAAAAAGCCTGACTTTTCGCCGCTTCCATCCACAGAAGAAAACGGAACTCAAAAAAAACGAGTTACGCCTTTCTATAGCCTTAAGGATTGGCAGGAGCAAAAGCAAAAATAGGGCATCGCCCTTAGACAGAAGTAGATTCAAAACGGCATCGAAAATGTTTGGCAAGGAGCTAAAAAAAGTAGAACTTAGCCAAGCGTATTACCAAAGTTTGACACACTTATATAAACCACACGCAATGAATAAGTCCAGATTGACTAGGGCATTCATCATAATCGGGATACCGACACTTTATGCAATTTGCTTAAGATTATTCTTTGGAATAAAACAATGGAGTGATCTATTTTCCGTAATGTCTGTTTCTTTTTTATGTTGCTTACCGACTACAGTTGGCGCATTGACTGTTTATTTTATTACTGCGGAAGCGGAGTCATCCGATACCACCAACTTTATTGCCGAAATAAATTCTTCTTGCGTCATTTTAATTAGAATTTTGTTTTTTAAAAAGATTGGGAAACAGCTTTTTGTATAATCTATTAGTGGTGTTTTATGTTCTTCCCCAGAAAAACAATAGCCGGCGAGCTCTTACTGTCATATCCGGAGATTAATTGTTTAGCTGGCTGGGTTTGTGGTACGTGATGTATTTCAATGTCGTCTCCTGTTAGCGAACATTTCGATAGTTCCTCGTAACTTCCCCCTTCATATTTTTTTACCGCATCTTTCGCGCCAACTTTAAGTATTCCACCCTCAGCTTTAAACTCAGGGCCACCAATAACTATGGATAATTCAATTGCGACATTTATCCTTGGGTTATCTTCTTTAAGGTCGCTTTTAGAGTTTTGCCAGTGACTGCCTCAATTAAATTGTTGGCTCCTACTAAGTCATTGAAAATTCTTGCTGCATTTACACACACTTCAGGTTGCAAAAGGTACTCAATTTCTAGTGAAGACCTGTTTAAAACATCCTTAGTAGAAATTTTTTCTGATCCTTCTAACTCTAAAGGGTATGTAAGATGATTCTCACTAAAAGCATATATAGAATTATAGACATATTTATCTGCCAAGGATCTATTTGCCAGAACCTGCCGATCTCGGGATCATCCACTCGGTACTTGAACTCGTAAAGATCTACTCCAAGATCCTCGTTGAGTTCTTGCTTCCGGAAAGTATCTTTAAAATCATGTAATGAACTACTCGCTGTTAGTCCTATGCCATTCTGCTGCAGCCCGAACGGATAGGAACTACTTGCTCCCACCATGGGACTGGATACGTTAATACGCCGCAACCGTCCTCGCCCATAAATTCTATGACCTAGCGGTTCTGTTCATCTTCGGTGACATCTTTATAGAGCTGTCGGGCTGCCCGATACCCGCTGTCGCTACAAAGCTGACTGTCTCCATACACATCACCCGAAGGCGGCCTAAATAAAGCCCAAGTATCACTTGCTGGAATTCATTGTCAGATTTACGACCAACACTACCTCGTTAAACTATCAAGCTTTCCCAAATTAAACTATTCCAAAATCGGACATCATTTAAGTTATATTCATAATCATCTTTCTTATTTTGAGTAATAAACCGGTCAAAGCGATTCTGTCTTATTTCCTTTGATAAGGAGCGCAAATCGCGAGAATTCGTATATGAAGATCCTATCCGTTGCAATATAAACTCACTGCTATCTCCTATACCTATAAAAGTGGCTGCATCAAAATACCATTTAAAATCTCTATCAGGCACCAATTGTTTGGCAGTCGGGTTTTGAGTAATGATATTAAAAGCAAGTTTATCTTTCTTAGGACTATAAACAATAGTATCAACAATGAGAACCGTTGAATCTGAATAAAATGAATCATTGAAGAATCCAACTTTATTTGACAACAATACCTTTAACTGCTTCACCAGCTGAGCACTGTCCTTAGAATAAGAATCCTTTCCAATTACAGTCTGATTCAAGAATTCTTTTGGTGTTTTTGTCTGCTTTTTAAATTCATACCAGCCTTTGATGAAAAAATTATAAAATCCTAATACAAGTATTCCCAGCACTAAAACAAAAATTAAAGTTTTCCTCAACATACATATTTTTTATTGTTGAACCCAACTATTGCCATTTCTAATATATGCCCCTTCATCCAACTTCCCAATATAATAATGAATCCCTTTTTTCTTCACCATATAATCCCAGTTATATTATAAGTGGAACGATGCGATACCTGCGTGGTCTACTTAACAGTTTTTAATCTTTTGTTTATTCTATCAATACTAATAAACTAACGATACGTCCCAAACTCTTCAACAATCTTATCAATGACTGCTTCATCTATATCTCTAATCGTGAACTGTTTTACAACAACATTGCCGTGGTACTTTATTTGTAAAAAGGGCGATCCGCCATTAATCTTATACCACACGCCTTTTTTTTCAAATAGAAAAGCCGCCACGTCATCTTCAATAGCAAACTCCTTGTCTTTAATAAAATAGATGAACTTCAGTTTCCTATTAAATTTTTTGATTAGTGAAATATGACCTTTTGACCATTTTCTATATTCAACTGTATGTAAGATTAAAAGAAAGGTTATTACGCACAACGCAAATATAAAATTTGAGGCAATCGTAAAACCAAGTAGAAAAATAATATAAAAAATCAACGAACTTTTAAAACAATCAATAATTCTGCAACGATAAGAAATATAAACAGTCCTATATTCTCCGCTTTCAAAGTTGACAATTAGCTTATTCATTATCTCTCTTTTACATTTTATAATTTTCAAAAAAGTCCAATCGCTTTCAGTGTCATTAACTGATTTCTTATCCTCCGAATGATCTTCTGCATATTTGCGAAACAAAACTAAGTAAATTCTGTCATCCATTAGTGCTCCGTTAAACCAAAAGGAGCGTAACGGATTATGATTCAGTACTTTGAAATCTAAATTCACATTTTTGCTAAGCAATTGATATATAAGTTTTGTCGAGGAAAGATGCTTCAATTATCTGCATCGTTTCATATATTTTGTATTCATTCATCTTATTACGAATTATAGCGATTGTCCCGCTCCCCTAAATAATCGGACATAATTACAAAAAAAAATTGTAACTATGGGTATGATTCAAACCGAGAAGGGGACAAAAAAGTTTACGGAAAAGGAAAAGCTCAGCATCTTAAAAGAGGCTGAAAAAGAAGGCGTTAAGAAAACGCTCAGTAAGTATAACCTTTATCTAGCAACTTATTATTACTGGAAAAAGAAATATACCAGTCTAGGCGCAGATGGCAACCTGCACCCCAAGGGCATCTACGATGCATCTACTGTCCGCAAATTGGAAAAGGAAAATGCGGCGCTTAAGCAGTTGCTGGCGGAAAAAGAGCTTGAATCCAAGCTAAAAGATGAGATGCTAAAAAAAAAGTATCCACATCTGAGAAAGTTGCTTTAGCTCGCGAGTTCATTGGTAAAGGCATGCTTAGAGATCGGGCATTGGAACTTCTTGGAATTACTAAGCACGCCTATTATTATCAGTCAAAAGAAGGCAGAAGAGGCCTTAAAAACTCCCATTATACAACGAAGATGACCTGCAAAAGCGGACTCAACGAAATAATAGACACAGATCAACTTGTAAAGGAGATTATTGCTGTTAAATCGAATCCGGAAACGGATTATGGCTATCGGGCAATGACTGCTGCCTTGCAGCTTAAGGGTTATGCCATTAATAAGAAAAAGGTTTACCGGATAATGGGCGACTATCAACTTCTTCATGAAAAAAGAAAGAAGCCAGGCAAGGTTTACGTAAAGCATCGTCGGGTTGATCCACGGGTGCCATTGGAAGTCATTGAAATGGATATTAAATTCCAGTGGGTTGTCTCTCACCAATGCTATGGCTTCATCCTGACAATCATTGATTGCTTCACCCGCATGGTGCTACATTGGCAAGTAGCCTACTCAATTACGCAAAGTCAGGTGATTGACGCCTGGGAAGATGTTATTGTCAATTATCTACAGCCTCACCAGATGATGAATAAGAAAATAACAATTGAAATAAGGAATGATAATGATTCTCGCTTTGCAGCACATTCAGTTCAAAAGTACCTGGCTGAAAATGGCTTGAACCAGGTTTTTACGCACCCATATACACCGGAAGAGAATGGCATATTGAATCCTTTCATTCGATTTTAGGTCGCTCTCTTGAACGCATAGGTACATTCAGGACATTGCAAGACTTAGAGCAGCATTTAAAGGGATTCTATAAGATCTACAATGAGATCCGGCTGCATGGAAGTTTGGACCATTTACCACTCAAAAGGTTCTGGAAACTATGGCAAGAAGGGCTGATTGAAAGCATAGAGCGAAAGAATAAGGCAAGCAGACATAGACTACTGATACCACACTATGAACTTTCGAGCAATGGAAACCAGAAGGAGCATTCGGCTCGCCCCTCAGGGCGAATAAAAAATACCGCCACAGTTGCAGCGGTATAAGAACAACTTTCGGTATAAAGGTCACCGTCAGTCGCATTCGGCAGCACAAAAATAATGCACAATTAAATCAAATTATTAACTTCGTAAAAATTGTCCGATTTAAA
>DATJDF010000541.1:0-4703 GCA_035497555.1 Arachidicoccus sp.
GATAGTAGGTCGCATTCCACCAGGTCTGATACCTGCCGTCCGTGTTGATCAGGTTTTTCATATCCAGCCATGCCTGGTCGGCTCCGTTTCTGGGCCGGACACTGTAACCGTTGATATATTCTAATGTAAAGACCGCACTTACTCCGACACCGATGTCGGCTGTAAACATATCGTCAAGGCCTAAATAGGCACCATTAACAGCTGCTTGTATCTGGGATTCGGTTTTGTAATACTCAGTTGTAGTGATAAAACCTGTTGGTTTTTCTTCCAGAAATTTATTACAGGAACCAAGTAAGGTCAAAAGTAAGAGGGTGTTTAAAATATTTATTTTCATTTTGATACTTTTTTTGTAGAAAGCAGGCTTTTTCTGCTGATTCTTTGGTTAAAAGGTAAGGTTCAGCTGTAGTGCGATAACCTTCGGTTTGGGATAACCATAAACATCCACTCCCTGGTTGAGTCCACCTCCGAAGGAGGAGATTTCAGGGTCATAACCCGTATATTTTGTGAATAGAAAATAATTTTCGGCATTGACACCAACGCTTAATTTGGTCAATTTCCATTTTTCAACCAATTTGTCAGGGAATTCATAATTTAAACCGATATTTCTGATGCGCACAAATGCCCCATCCTGGACCGTGAAATTATCTGTGCCCATGGCACTGTTCTGTTCAGCCGTTGTTCTGAGTGCTCCCAAGACGGTATGCTGATGCTCCGGCGTCCATGCATTGAGGATACTGGTATAACTGTTGACATTCGGATTATCTCCTTCGATAATGGCGCGGGTGAAATCCATGATCTTGTTGCCCTGCATCGTCTGCACGTCAAAGAAAAGGGTAAATTGTTTGTACCTGAGTGAACTGGTTAAATTCATCTCAAAACGCGGTAATTTGTGGCCTAGGTAATCCTGGTCATCTCCATTTATTGCTCCGTCATTATTTTTATCTAAATACTTGATATCGCCTGGTTTACGCCCATATTTAGCGGCAGCATCGGCTTCATCAGAACCCCAGGTGCCTATTCGGGTATAGCCATAGAATTCATCAAGGGACCGGCCTTCTTCTATTCTTCCAGCCCATTGATTAATGATGTCTCCATTAATATCCAGCACCTTTGACCGGTTCATCGAATAATTTAATGAAGTTGTCCAGTTGATATTATCTGTAACGATATTGCGGGTCGTAATGGCAAATTCAAAACCACGGTTTCGAATAGAGCCGATATTATCCCAAGTGGTTTGGTATCCTGTGGTTGCTGGCAATTGCTTCAGGTAAAGCAAATCCGTCGTGCGTTTGCTGTAATAATCTGCTGTAAAAGAGATCCGGTTATTCAGAAAAGCGGCGTCGATACCAAAATCCAGTTGATTTTGTTTCTCCCATTTCAGATCATTGTTACCCAGATTGGTCAGGATCACCGCCGGCTGGCCGGTGCCATTGAAAACCGCTAGAGAACTCGACAGCTGGTTAAGTGTGGCATAATTGCCGATTTCTGAATTACCGACAACACCGTAACTGGCTCGCAGTTTAAGATCGCTCATAACAGATAAGGCGGGCTTAAAGAAATTTTCATTAGATATGCGCCAGGCGCCTGACAGCGAATAAAAAGTGCCGTATTTATTGTTTTTGCCAAATCTGGAAGAGCCATCGGCACGCAGTGATCCGCTGAAGATATAGCGATTGTCATAGTTATAGGAAGGTCGCAGGTAATAGGAATTAAGCTGATAGCCAGCTTTGGATGAATTAGGCTGCTGTATTACCGTTCCTGTCTGTAAGCTGTTATAAGTAAAGTAGTCATCAAAGAAGTTCTCTGAACCGGCGCGGGTAGAAGAGCTGACATTATAATACCAGCTGGCCCCGGCTACCACATTTAAACTATGTGGTCCAAAACTGTTATTATAAGTGAAATACTCTTCATTAGTCCAGCCCGCATTGGTGCCGTTTGTCCTTTGAGCCACTCCATTTTGGGTCTCAGAAACACCAAATACGCTTTTGCCAGCATAATAATTTTCATAAGGGCCGGCATATTGACCACCCCAGCTGGTGGTGAAGTCCAGTTTTTTGTTTAAATGAATGGTGCCTATAAAGCTGCTTTGGGCATATATATTGCCCTGAATGTCCTGGATCTCATTTAATAATTTAACCGGGTTTTCAGAATTTTCCGCACCTGGAAAATCGCCTTTTCGGGAATAAGTTCCGTCTGCATAGCGAACGGGAAGAAAAGGAAGGAATTCATAGGTCTCACGGATGGCATTTAAGCCCAGTGTGTTGAGCTCTACATTATTCCCCTGATAGGCCCCGCCATTGATATTTGCCTGCAAATGTAACCAGGGTTTAATATCCCAACCAATATTGAGGTAGGCATTAATTTGCTTCTGGTTGCTATTGAGCATAATACCCTGCTGGTTCTTATATGAAATATTGGCGATAATATTCATTTTATCGGTTCCTCCTGAAAAGGACAGAGAACTATTGGTGGAATAGGCTGCCCTGGTGGCTTCCTTCTGCCAGTTCGTATTGTATTTAGGACTACCATCTGCATTAAAAAGCTCGTCCTTTCTGGCGAAAATATTGTCTGGATCTACATTTGGTGCCAGTTTATCACTATAGGCATATTGGCGACGAATCATTTCCAGGGCTCCTTTTGCATCGAGCAATTTCAATTCTCTTTCCAAAGTGCCGATGCTGCTGGTGTGGTGAAAGGTAATGGCGGAACTGCCTTTCGCGCCTTCCTTGGTTGTCATAATAACAACGCCATTGGCACCGCGCGCGCCATAAATGGCCGAGGCCGCGGCGTCTTTTAAAATGTCAACCGATGCGATTATATTAGGGTCAATTGTGTTTGGGTCTGCACCAACTATGCCGTTGATGACATAAAGCGGCTCATTGGAGGCATTAAGGGAACCGGTACCACGTATGCGTATGGTGGGTGTCCCGCCTGGCTTACCTGAATTCTGAAATATACTTACACCTGCAACCTTGCCCTGTAATCCCTGAACAATATTAGTGGTTGTGGATTGCTCGGTTAGCTGTTTTGCATCGACGGAGGCGATGGCGGTGGTGAGATTTTTTTTCTGCACGGAGCCATAGCCGATCACCACCACATCATTCAAGTTAGAACTTTGATGGATCTGTAAGGAAATGTCTAATTGGCTTTGTCCACCAACCGGTACAAGCGCCGCATCATAACCAATATATTCTACTTTCAGGGTGTCATTATCCTTCACTTGAATGGTAAATGCTCCTGAAAGGCTGGTGATGGCGGATTGTTTGGAGCCGAGGCTCTGAACAGTTGCCCCTGACAGTACTTTTCCCTGGATATCCTTAACTGTCCCGGATATTGAATGGCTTCCGGCTGGCTGCTGGCCCCGGGCGAAGAGCGCAGAAAAGAATAGAAAAAATAAAAGACAATACTTCATTGCTAAATAATTTGATGAGAAGAATGGATGACGAACCCGAAGCGGTAGCTACCCAACCCAGATATTAATTGCCCCTATTGACTTAAATATTATATATTTAAATAGGTGTTTTTTGAACTTATTTGACCTGTAAGGTCAACCGCTTCTCACAATAGACACATAGATTTGTAGTTGACCGCTATTATCAGCTAAATATTTTTTATCTCACCATAGGAATCACTAAATTTTTCTAAATCCTGTTATTTTACCAATTTTTTAGTGGCGGTAGGTCGGGTATTATGTTACTTAGTAAGGGGAAGGCTATTTTAGGCAGTAGGTTGGGCAATTACGAAGCTGGAAATACTTGTAATGTCATTGATAAATGCAAAGCAGTGGAGTCGTGGAGTTAGATTGTCGGTTCAAATTTGAGCATGCGTTATTAGTTGCAATCTATCCCCACAAAAACGGTAAAGTAGATACAACCGTATATTCACCCATGTCAGCAAATACCTTTCCCGTAATTTTGATTAAACGTTTTATTAAAGTTTCAGATGAAAAAAGCAGGTGCAGTTTTAATTGTAATAGCGACCTTATTTATAGTAGTTCAGAGGGCAAATGCCGGGCAGATTATACATGCACAATCAGATTCCCTGAAACTATCTACGGTTTTGCAAAGCCACATGGTGGTGCAGCAAAACAAGCCATTTAAGATCTGGGGTACCGCTGCCCCCGATGCAAAGGTCACTATAAAGCCGGACTGGATGAAATCCGCTATCCATATTGAGGCGGATGCGCAGGGGCGTTTTATGGGGATAGTTGATGTGCCCGTGGCTAAAAAAGGCGATTACGGTACCCATGAAATTCTAGTCAGCTCAAACCGGCAGCAAATCCTGTTAAATGACTTGCTGATTGGAGACCTATGGTTTCTGAGTGGACAGTCAAATATGCAATTTGCAGTACATGAAATGATTGATTCAACAGCCATTATTGCAGCGGCAAATAATCCTCATATCAGATTACTGAATGTCGCGTTGAATTTCAGCAAAGAGCCTGTAAATTATATCAAGGGGAAATGGAAACAATGCTCTTCGGCAAATGTCCGGGATTTTAGTGCTGTTGGTTATAGTTTTGGCGCAAGGTTGCAACGGGAGCTGGACATTCCTATTGGACTGATCTTCTCTGGTATTGGCGCCTCCGGTGTGCAGGCATATGTTCCCAAGGAAGTTCTGGCTAATGACAGTTTATTAAACAGGGTCTATTTAGAACCTTATTTAAAGGATCCAAAATCAGAAAAACCCGTAAATGCTGGCTT
>DATJDF010000542.1:0-11418 GCA_035497555.1 Arachidicoccus sp.
AATGTAGCTGACAGTCGTCATGGAAACAGCGTGGACTGGCACGCAACGCTATACAATCAGGCGACATTTATTGGTGCGTCCTGCCTCCTTTATAAACTTACAGGCGACCAGTCTTATTTGGATAATGCCAAACTGGCTGCTGATTATTCTATGAATGTGATGTCTGCACCGCTCTATATTTTGCCCTTTAGAGATGGGGAGGAACAGGGGATTTACACCGCCATATTTGCACAGTATATGAATATGCTGGTGTATGACTGTGAACAAACCCAGTATTCCAAGTGGATGGACCGTTCTATTGGTTATGGATGGAGCAACAAGAACGATAAAAATTTGACGGGAAAGGATTATTCAAAGCCTGCCGGGTCAACCGTATCTTGTTACGACGGTTCGGGGATTCCGGCACTGATGCTTTTATTTTCCTCTGAAAAATAATTAAAACTGTAAGCAAATGAAGAAATTAATCATTTTATTTTTATGTCTCGGCTGTCTATTGGCGCTCGTTCAGGTCACCTCCTGTTCAGAAGAAAAGAACCATTATGTTGGTGCCATTGAAATCCAGGACAAGTACATTACGGAGCTGGATACCCTTATTTCTGACATGACGAAATTGGCGGAGGGTGCGGATTATGGAACCAGAAAAGGGCAATTCCCTGCAGAGAGCAGGGCTATTCTGACCGACGGCATTAGTAGCGCGACACGTTATATCTTATTAATTAAGTACCAGGACCCTGCTCCCTCCGAGTCTGAGAAGCAACGTTATATTGCCGAAATTAATGGTTCAATCAGTAAGTTTAACAGCAGTATTCGTACAGAGAATGCGCAAACTATCCCAGCGGAATTATTCGTGGATGGTAAAACGACGCAATCTTTTATTGATTTTGGGAGAAGCAAAGATTATACAGTGTTTGGCGAGACGGGTAATCAGTCATTTACCATAGAATTCTGGGTGAAGATAATGGAACGCGGCCCCTACGACAATAGTATTTTCTTATGCACTTACTTTTCAAACAGCGGGAGCCGTTGGCGCAATGGCTGGATGATGTACTGGCGTAAATCGAATAATGGCGTTTTCCGGACCACCTGGAGCGGTATACTTGCCGGAAATAACCATTACGGCTTATGGGAGCCGTCCTTTGCGGCGCCTCAGGAACAGGTCTGGCAGCATTACGCCTTTGTATATAGTGATAAAGGCCTGGATGGCAATTCTTCCCTGCGGGCAAAGCTTTACCTGAATGGTGAAGTCGTGGCCACACAAACAAACGGCAATAATACAGAAGTGTATAATTCGACTGATTACGATAATTACGATAAACCTATGACAGCGTTTTGCCGCTGGGTGAACAATGAGAAAATGGAAGAGGGCTTCTCTGGGTATATGAAAAAGATTCGTATTTGGAAAGAGGCCAAGGACGACAGTTATATGAAATCCTCCTTTAAAGAAGAGACAGACATCACTGGCAAGGAGAATAATCTGGTCGCTGCCTGGGATTTCACCTCTAAACCGACTGGAACAGATAACGTCGTTTTGGACTTGACCGGAAAACATGAAGCGAAAATTATTGGGACTTATAAATGGAAAGAGATACAGTAATATCATTAACTTATTAATACAAAGGGAGAAGTAATGTACAACTTTTTAAAATCAATCCGTCTGGCGAAACTGTTTTGCTGTATTATAGGATTATGTATGGCAGTGGGCTGTAATCCTGATGCTAAAGATCAGACGTTTATTACGGATACCAATCTTAGTATCCTGCAGACGAATAAAGATAATTTGGAAGCTTTGCTGAACAGTTCAAAGTATGGAACCGCACCCGGAACCTATCCTGAAGCCAGTAGGGATATTTTGACGGTTGCGATCAAAGTACTTGACGAGACCATCAGTGACCTGCAATCGGGAAGCAGTATGAGTAAGAGTGATCTTGAGCTGCAATTGGCGACAGTAAATCAGGCGATTGACAAATTCAAAGATAGCCGTCTTTATAACTTATCGCCTCAAGGACAGGCGTTCGCCACACAATTGAAAGCTAAAGCGCATGAATTTAATGCCCTTCTGAATGATGAGACCAAATGGGGGAATCATCAAGGTCAATACCCACTGGAAAGCAAAGAGATATTGGAAACTGCGGTCACAGTCTTAAACACGCTGGTTGAAAATATTTTGTCAGGCGCAATCCCTAATATGACGCAGGCGCTTTATGATGATGCAATGCAAGCTGCACAGCAAGCCAGGCAAAAGGTCGAAGATACAAAATGGAAAGAGAATAATATTATTTGGAACTTGTTTGTTGACGGCAATAATGGTGGATATATTGACTTCGGTTATTCCCCGGATTATGTGCGGTTCGGAGAGAACAATAAACAGTCCTTCACAATTGAACTTTGGGTCAACATTACAGCCTATTGTAATGATCCAGGTCAGGATAATAGCTCCTTCTTATCTACGATGACCAATAGGGACTACTGGAGTGGCTGGAGAGCGCAAGATC
Organism: Arachidicoccus sp.; assembly: GCA_035497555.1. Taxonomy (GTDB): domain Bacteria; phylum Bacteroidota; class Bacteroidia; order Chitinophagales; family Chitinophagaceae; genus Arachidicoccus. The sequence continues at coordinate 2,493 of DATJDF010000542.1, forward strand.
GCAAAAAGGGGCTGATGAGGACCATGGTTGCCCACTGGCAGGATGATGGGCCGTCAAAACCTCAGGAGTGGGAGCCTGGTTGGAAGAAGTCAGATAACTGGAATCAGGACCGTTGGACACATTACGCATTTCTTTTTAACGATCAGGGTTTAGCAGGATTTGATACGCCAACAGATGTAAAATGTTATTCAATGGTTGACGGTGAAAGGCAGGGAGAGATTATTCGTGTCGGAGAACCTTGGAGGACCTACATTAATGATAATAGCATTAAATATCAGGTCCACATGACTGGCTTCTGTTCGTTGGATAATGATGGTAACAGGCAAGAAGGCTTTTCCGGATATATCAAAAAGATCAGGATCTGGAAGACCAGTCGTACTGAGGATCAGGTGAGAAATAGTTATTTGGGCGCTGATACTGACGTGAGAGCTGATAACCCAAATCTGGTCGCTGCCTGGGATTTTGAAACTAAAGGCAATAAACCGAATGTGACAGAAATTAAAGACTTAACCGGACGTCATACAGCAACACTTAAAGGTGCCTTTAAATGGGTAGAATCCACTGACGTTCCTCAACAGTAGGAGGATGAAGATGGTTAATGATTGGAAGTGGAAGATCCAGCATTTTAAAAGCCTGGGAACCACACTATAAAAATGTTTAAAAGTTCATAGTTGTTCTAGAAGGCAATACCTTAAGGTGTTGCCTTCTAGCGTTAGGGAAAGAGGTTGTGGGGCGTGGTAAAAGGGGCGTTACTATTAGGGTTGGTTCACGAATATATTCACCAGGAAAATTCACCGCAAATACGCCCCATTGGAATAAATCTGTTTTATTTTCATCTGATTGTTCATCAGTTGAAATCATGAATATGCCTTAACTTTATTTTTTGCACGCAGCCACCTGGACGCAAATATTGGTTTCAAATGTAAAATGGTGAAATGCATGCTCCTATTTGACAAACTTAAAAAGTAATGAACTACAAAATTTTATGCTTCCTTCTTTTGATGGGTGTATACACTCCGCAGCTTGTATTTTCACAGGGTAAAACGAATCCGGTTGCGGAGCTGCCCACAAAATGGACAACTGCTGTGATGACCGAGGAAGTGCCATTATCTGAATATCCAAGACCGCAGTTAAAGCGTCAGGATTGGGTTTGCCTGAATGGGTGGTGGGATTATACAGGAGGAAAAGACATCCGGTCTGCATTAAGTCCAGCCACGGCAATAAAGTTTAAGACAGTCGCCGAAAAGATCCATGTGCCTTTCTGCCCTGAGTCAGTGCTTTCCGGCATTAAGCGGAAGCAGGAAATTAATATGTGGTATCATCGCAGTTTTAATTTGTCTCCAAACTGGCAAGGAAAGAACATTTTACTTCATTTTGAGGGAGTGGATCATAATGCAACCGTGTTTGTCAATGGACATAAAGTGGGTAGTCATCAAGGGGGCTATGACAGCTTTAGTTTTGATATTACACCTTATATTCAAAAGGAAGGCAATTCTATTACGGTAGCAGCCTATGACGCTAATGATGGTACTACCCCTTCAGGAAAGAATGGACCGAGGGGGGATTATACTTTTTCTTCGGGTATCTGGCAGACTGTTTGGCTGGAACCGGTGAATCCTGTTTATATTGAAAATGTGCGGCTGGTACCTGATCTTGTCGGTAAAAGGCTAGCGATTACAGTTGGTGCCGAACCTGGATGCCAAATAGAAGCAATAGCATTTAAAGGAAAGGAGAAGGTAGCTTCTGTCAGGTCGGTTGTAGGAAAAACTTTTTATTTAGACTTGAAACAACCGGAATCCTGGTCTCCAGATCACCCATTTCTCTATAATCTGGAATTGACGTTAATGGATAAGAAAGGGAAAGTCCAGGATCGAGTAGAAAGCTATTTTGGGATGCGTGATATTCGGCTTGGAAAGATTAACGGCATGGTCAGGCCGCTGCTTAACGGGGAATTTGTATTTCAGTTGGGATTGCTGGATCAGGGCTACTGGCCCGACGGCGTACTGACTCCCCCTTCAGATGAGGCGCTACTGTCAGATATGCTTATTACAAAGAAAGCCGGGTTTAATCTGATACGTAAACATATGAAGACAGAATCCAAGCGATTTTACTATTGGGCTGACAAGCTTGGACTCTTGGTATGGCAGGATATGCCGGCAATTTGGTTTCAAAACAAGGATACTGCGATCAATAGAGGCCAGTACAGAAGGGAATTGAAGGCAATTATCGATGATCATTTTAATGCTCCTTCTATTATTACCTGGGTGCCATTTAACGAAAATTGGGGCGCCTTTGATGTTAGAGAGATCACTGATTGGGTTAGAAAGTATGATCCATCCAGACTGGTTAATGGTAATTCTGGGTTTAACAATAACCCATCTTATCAAAAAGCATATGGAGATCCTGGTAATGGTGATTTTGTAGATACACATTTATATGCACTGCCTTATAAGCCGGCTGTGCCAGATGATCATCGCGCCGCCTCTTTGGGCGAATTTGGCGGTGTGGGCCTGTTTGTACCGGGCCATATGTGGCCCGTTCAAAACAATGCGTACCGGTATTCAGCCACAAAATCGACACTTACAGATGACTATACTTTGATGATAGGTCATATTGATCAATGGATGAAATATAAGGGGTTAAGTGCAGCGGTTTATACCCAAACCACAGATGTTGAACATGAGATTAATGGTATCTTAAGTTATGACAGGCAGGTGGAGAAAATGGATATTGAAAGGGTGAAGAAGATAAACGATTGGCTGATTCATGATAGTAAGACTTTGAATAAGACGGAAGAAGTTGATTCCATGGAGTGATAATTAGAACAGTTAATGCTATTTGGAGCTAGCGGTATTTTTTGGATCGAATCAATCTACAAAGGTTGTTTGGAGCAATTCACGCGAAGATCAGGGATTCGTCAAATGGTACGAAGCGGAAGAGAGCATATCTAATTAACCATTATTTTGTAGCTTTATAGGGACTTTAGGCCAGTAATGGAATTGTTAGTTGAAATCAGATTATCCGAAAGAAATGGACAGCATAAAGTGGGATTTTATTAGAAATGAGGGGAGAGATAACAGTCCCCTTATAAATTTAAGCAAAGCCAGAGCCTGGTCGAAAAGCAGATATTGCTGCTTGACGATGCTACTTATCGTCCTTTCAGTTTGGGCAATAGGGCAACAATCTACTCATTTTAGGACACAGAAACCTGGCCTGCATGGTAATCACTGGATGGCAATAACGGGCAAGCCATTGTCGGCGCAGGCTGGCGCTATGATATTCGGGCAAGGCGGTAATGCTATAGATGCAGCTTGTGCCATGCTTGCTGCCGGTTGCACAATATGGGATGTTTTGAGTTGGGGCGGAGAAACGCAGGCATTAATTTACAATCCACATACTAAAAAGGTAATAGCCATCAACGCAATGGGCGTTGCACCTACGGGTGCAACTCCTTCATTCTTTAAAAGCAAGGGCTATAATTTTCCCCCTGAATTTGGACCGTTGGCGGCTGTTACCCCTGGAACACCTGGTGGTTTATGCTACATGCTGGCCAAGTATGGCACGATGAGTTTGAAGCAAGTCCTGGCGCCTGCCATGGAAATGGCAGCCGGCTATGCAATGGATGCAGAAACTGCACGTAGTATCGAGCGAAATAAGAAACGTATTCAGGAGTGGCCATATAGTAAAGCAGTGTTTTTGCCTCATTCTGGGCACCAGAAGGAGGGGCCGGAGCCAGGTGAAATCTTTGTCCAGAAGGATTTACTGGAAACGCTGAAAAAAATGGTAGAAGCAGAGACCAATGCACTAGTTGCGGGCAAGACGCGTAGTCAGGCCATTATGGCGGCTTACAACCGATTTTATAAAGGGGATATTGCCAAGGAATTTGTTCGTGGTGTCCAGGAGCAGGGCGGATTAATCACCTTGGAAGATCTGGCAAAATGGAAGCCCGTGGAAGAGGTGCCATTACATACTAATTATAAAGGTATTGATGTCTACAAACTTCAGCCCTGGACACAAGGACCTTCCTTGCTGGAGTGTCTAAATATATTAGAAAATTTTGATCTTAAAAGCCTGGGCTATAACTCAGTGAAGTATATTCATACGATTTATCAGGCGATGAACCTGGCATTTGCAGACAGAGATTTCTATTACGGAGATCCGCGATTCAAGCCAAAAGTGCCTATCGAAGGACTAATGAGTAAGGCTTATGCCAAACAGCAGGCGTCGAGAATAAACCTTTTACACAATGATGCTGGTGTTGGCCCGGGTGATCCCTATCCTTACCAGGGCGAGACAAACCCGTTTTCTGAATTATTAAAGGCCAGAGGATTCGAGTTTGATACCTCTGGTAATATGCAAAAAGACCGGAATAATTTTATGCCTGCTCATGACGCCGTATCCTTAAATAGGGCGGAGCAATTGCCGGTTGATAGTCTATATTTAGACCGGCTATGGCGGGGAACGACCAGTATCGAAGCGGCGGATAAGGAAGGGTGGGTGGTTTCTGTTACTCCAAGTGGTGGTTGGATTCCAGCCGTAATAGCAGGTCACACTGGTGTGGGCATGAGTCAGCGGATGCAAAGTTTTGTGCTGGACAGCACCTTAGACCCTTTCAATGTGGTTGCGCCCGGCAAAAGACCAAGAGTTACCCTGACGCCTTCGCTCGCGCTAAAGAATCAGCAACCCTATCTTTCCTTTGCGGTCCAGGGCGGTGATACCCAGGAGCAAAATCAACTACAGTTCTTTTTGAATATGGTTGAATTTGGTATGACCGTGCAAGAGGCCACAGAAGCGCCCAATATTAATAGCGATCAGTTATGGTTATCCCTGGGGGGCACCAAAACATCAGACCGTCAGCCTAGACCCGGCCATATTTTATTAGATAAAAAAACGCCTGAAAAAGATATAGAACTATTAAAAAAGATGGGTTATACACCCTCATTGGGCACCCGCACCAGCGGTCCCATCAATGCTATATTTATTGATGCTGATCATGGTAGTTTATGGGGTGGCAGCAGCAATAATGGGGAGGATTATGGCATAGGTTGGTAGCTATCGCAGACCAAATTAAATGCATCCTTTAAATCCGCTCTCTGTAATATAGTAGTTCGGAAGAATTACTTTTTTTGATCGTACGTTGATTTTATTTCTGGCCTTTACATCACGTTGATATTTATAACAATACTTTGTACGGAGAATCAGGTTTCAAAATTTGGAATGTTAGTTTTTGTTAATTAGCTATTCTTTCTATAAATACAAAATGCCCTATATTTATATATAGAGCATTTTGGGCATCGTTATTTGTACGACTTAAAAACCTGGGTTTTGGGTGAGATTTGGATTAGACGCAATTTGCTGTGCTGGTATCGCAAACAATAGCGTATTTGGACTAGCATCTGCTGGTTTTTCCTGCCAGGCTGCTAAGAACTTGCCGAAACGAATCAAGTCCTGTCTTCTCCAACCTTCCCAGTATAATTCGCGGCCTCGTTCATCCAATAAATTGTCTAACGTTAGCGTAGAAAATGCTGCTACTCCTCGGTTGATGCGGATTTTATTAACTAATGCCAAAGCCTCAGTCGGTGTGCCGTCTCCGCCGCGAAGCATGGCTTCCGCTTCCATCATTAGAACATCGGAATAACGATAAACCACCCAGTCATTATTTTTTTGGCCATTATGGCTATAATCATATGCATATTTCATTGGCCTGATGCCCGCTGTTTCTAATGTGGCACCAGATGTCCGTAGGGTAACTTCTTTGGTGAAAAAAAGCGGCGCTGTACTTGGGTTTCTTGCCATCAAGGGTTTGTCGGTATTCCAATTGTATTGTTGACCATAAAACATGCCTACATTTTGTTTAGGGATAGGCCTTGTCCCATTTTTTGTAGTATCTGCATCATATTTATAATAAATACCTCTTCTTTCATCCTTACTTTCAAATTTGTCGTAGAAATCAGATAAAGTACACCAGCCGTTCCATCCGCCAGGCAGCATATTGTAATGTGCTACTGTATTCCATGTTCTGTCCACACTGCCGCCCCTAACCCCATTTTCGTTATAAAGGGTAAAGATGTCCTCAGTAGATATCTTGTCATTATTGGGTGCAAAATTGTCAAAATATTTACCGGGCGCAGAAATGGTATACAGTCCAGACTTGGTAATTTCCTTAGCGAGCGAAATCACCTGGTTCATATCTTCCTTACTAAAAGTAGGTGACGCTCTGTTTAAGAAGACCCCCTTGTTAAGATATAGTTTCATTAACAGGACTCTTGCAGCATTTTTATTTGCTACGTATGCGGCGCCATCTCCAGGGAGGTCTTTCATGGCCGCATTTAAATCGGCTAATATAAAGTCAATGGCTTCCTGGCCTTTAAGTACTTTGGGGTCCTGCTTATAACTATCCAGACTTTCCCGGTAAGGAACCTGTCCCCAAAGATCCAGCATATCAAACATCGCAAGAGAACGAATAAATTTTGCTTCTGCTGCTTGCTGGGGAGATGTGTCAAAGCGCAATACATTACTCGCCTGAAAGATAGCATTCCCCAGACCGTTAAATGTATTTTCCATATAAGAATTATCCGCATTCCATAAATGTAGATGGAGTGCTCTGTGTATACCGTTATCATCCCAGTCGCCGCCTCGGGTAGGAGCCATAGCTTCATCGGAAGTGATTTCCTGTAAAGCCCACCTGTTGTCTTGCTGATAGGGGCCATTTAGTGAAGAATAGGTGCTGGTAAGCAAATCTGCTACAGACTTTGCACTTCCCGCTTCTTCTAGTTCGCTATATAGATTCTCATTAAGCTTGGTACAGGAAAAAAGTAAGCTGCCTATCAGGAGAATCGGAATATATAATTTGGATACTTTCATAAATTATAGTTTAAGCTATTTTTAAAATTATAAAGAAAATTTTACCCCTAAAAGAATGGCTCTGGCCGGCGGATAGGGTAAATATTCAATGCCCAATGAGGGTATCCCCGCGTTTGACCCATCAGTATTTACTTCAGGATCAAATCCATTATATCCTGTGAGTACAAATAAGTTTTGACCTGTGAGGGAAATATTTAGATTTTTTATTGCCTTACCTATATTACCCACGTTGTAGTTCAATGTAATATTAGACATTTTCATATAGTCTCCCTTCTCTAAATACCGGGTTGAAGCGGATGCCGAGTTGGAAACCGATTCCTTCGCTGCCGGATCGAAAAATACCGAACCGATATTTCTTCCAGGAAGATTGCTCAAGCCTAAAACGGTCGCCATTGTGTTGTTGAACAAATAATGCCCAAAGGCTCCGTTCATGTTAAATGTGGCCGTTAATCTCTTGTAAGTTACATCTGTAGAAATACCTAATAAATATTTAGGGTTAGGGCTATGCACATAGAACTTATTTAATGCAGGGTCATATTTTGGATCATTAGAAGGTGTACCGACTGTTCCGTCGAGTGCTCTATACATGCTTGTTCCTGTCGTAGGATCAATACCTTCATAAATAGCAAGATACCACGCGTTCAAGGGCTGATCATTAACCATTCTCTGGCCTAAAACCCCTGAGAATCCCTGGCCTCTTAGTGCAGCGGTGGAATAGTAACCGGTTAATCCGGATACATCGTTTTGAATGTAAGTGCCATTGGCCGTAATATTCCAGGTCCAGTCTTGCTGGTTAACGATATTTCCGGTAAGTGAAAGCTCAAATCCTTTATTTAGTACTTCGCCTGGTAAGTTCACCCATATTTTTCCACTTGGAGGCGCTGGTTGGGCAATGATGCTTTCGAATAAAGCATCGGTGGTTTGTTTATGAAAATAATCCAAAGATCCGGACAGCCTACTATGAAAAAATGCAAAGTCTAGTCCGGCGTTTATTGTTTTTGAACTTTCCCATTTCAGATCGGGGTTGCCAAAATTCGCCTGGGTAATTGATTGTGTGCCAAAAGTAAATCTATCCCGGGAAGCGCCTGATGGGAATGCAGAGTTACCTGTTGCGCCCCAGCCTAACCTAAGCTTTAAATTACTGACCACACGACTTCCCTTTAAAAAGGATTCGTTGGAGATATTCCATGCGAGCGCGAGTGCGGGAAAGTTGGCATAGCGGTTATTCGAGCCGAACTTGGTAGAACCGTCTCGCCTGATTGTGGCGGTTAGTAAATACTTATCCAGGTAATTTAAGGAACCTCTTAAAAAAAATGATTGCAACTCATTGGTCGGATCTCGATATGAATTTATGCCTCTGTTATTGGCAGTAGAATAATTCAGGTAGTCATAGAAGTCTAAACCATTATAGGTAAAACCCTGTCCGGATTCTGAGTTCCAATTGGATTTATAAGTCAGAAACTCGTAACCCGCAACTGCATTAATATTAAGGTCCTCGGTGACCTGCTTATTATAAGACAGGGTTTGCGTAAGCTGTTGGTCTGTTTCTGAATTGTTGCCAATAAATGCCATCCCATTGTCTATTTGACTTGAATCGATCATGCCGGTTATGTAACGTCCGGTTCTTGACCCTGTTTGGCGTGTGACACTATATATAAATTTGTATTCCAGATCATCAGTGATTTTATAGGATGGTGCGACACTTGCGACTATTGTATTCACGACTGCTCTGTCTTTATATGCGTTAAGAGAAGTCAAAGGATTTATCTGCGTAGAAGACACATAAGTCGGATTGCCATTATTGTCATATAATGAACGTGTTGGATTCCATTGAAGTGCCTGAGATATGATATTACCGGTAAAACCAACACCCACATCTATGGGGGCCAGGTTCTCATTTGTTTGTGTAACCAGAAGATTAAAGTCTAAGCCCAATCTTTTGTTTTCCAAAAACTTGAAGCTACTGCTGAAATTCGCGGTATATTTTTTCAACTCAGAGGTTTTGATAATGCCTTGCTGATCCAAAAAACCGGCTGATAGTCGGTATCTGCCATTTTCCGTT
>DATJDF010000543.1:0-4623 GCA_035497555.1 Arachidicoccus sp.
TGCAGACACTGCAAGGGCTTTTCTCCATCGCGCCTGTGCGGCCGCTACCGGTTTAAATACAGACCTTACCTACTTTTCTGGCCAGGCTTTTGGGACTGCCTGGCTAAAACCGGCATTTCGTTATGATTCTTGGCGTGTGCCGATGAATATCGCAATGGATTACAACTGGTTTGGTGTAGACAGGAATTGGCAGCGTAATTACGCCAAGCGAATTCAATCCTTTTTCAAATCTAAAGGCATTCATACATTTGTCGACCAGTATAATACGGATGGTTCCGCGCCCGATCAGATTTTGCAGGCGGGTGGGTTTAAGGAATTGCGGCATTCCTTAGGCCTAGTCGCAACAGTCGCATCAACGGAGATGATTATAAAAAATAAGTTTGACTTTATAGATGCGTTATGGGAAGCAAAGCTCCAGCCTTATAAAGACGGTTATTTTGATCCTTATTATGACGGGTTATTGTATTTATTCAGTTTAATGCATTTGAGTGGAAAGTATCAACTGATACAACCCGCACAAACTAAAATAAAATAGAAAGTAGGGTATAAAATGGATATTGTTTAAGTCATTTTTTCAGGGCAATGCCTTACTTTAGGTTATCTGTCATTATAACAATTATATTTGCAGATCTAAAATTAATTATTTAATTTTAGATCTGCATGTCTTTATCAAATAAATTAAAATAGGGGGATCGGTTGTGGTTAAACAGAAAAAGAATATTACCTGAACTTACATATTGCAATCGATTGTATATTATATTTATTGCTGATTATCAGCGACTAAGCTTATTTGTATTATGAATTTAATAAAATTAGAAAAGGATGTAAACGTACTGTCCAAGGCGAAAATTATTTTAAACAGTTTTTTTCGCTAATCCATTATTCAGCTAAAATTTGAGCAGGATCAGCTATATAAATAATAGCCCATTGCAGGCGGCTTATTTGAATGCAATGTTGGGTAGCAATGTTTTCAATAAAATAGATAACTAAAAATTCGAAACCATGAAATTAAAAAAAATTAGTTTCTTCGCTTTAGCCCTGATAGCCGGGCAAATCTCTTGGGGCCAAAATACGATAGCCGAAGACTTCCAACCGTCCACGCTTAATCAACCCGGCCAGCAGTATCCTCAGGTAAATTCCCAAGGTTATGCCAGGTTTAAAATTAAAGCGCCTGAAGCCGGTAGTGTTCGTGTGAGCCTTGGCTTGGGCGGTAGCGGCGGCACGTTACTTACAAAAGGGGCGGACGGGTTTTTTACCGGTACTACAGCTGGACCTATGGATGAAGGCTTTCATTATTACCATCTATCTGTAGATGGGGGTACCTTCAATGATCCCGGCGCATTGAATTTCTACGGGTCGACGCGTTGGGAAAGTGGTATTGAGATACCTGCGCATGACCAGGATTTTTATGCGCTTAAAGACGTTCCACATGGTAATGTGCAACAGATTCTATTTCCGTCTAAAAGCACGAATAGGGGGCGTCGCGCTTTTGTATACACTCCCCCTGGCTATGAGAAAAACACGGCTAAAAAATATCCTGTACTATACCTCCAACACGGTTGGGGGGAAGATGAAACTGCCTGGAGCAACCAGGGACATGCCAATCTGATCATGGATAACCTGATTGCCGAAGGCAAGACAAAGCCATTCCTTATCGTGATGACCTATGGCATGACCAATGAGTTAAAATGGGGTCATATGAAGGATTTTAAAATTGATGCATTTCAAACGGTGTTGACGGATGAATTGATCCCTTATGTGGATACTCATTTTCGTACTGTCGCAGATAGGGGTCATCGTGCAATGGCTGGCCTTTCGATGGGGGGCATGGAAACGCATGCAATCACTTTGAATAAGCCTGATGTATTCTCTTATTACGCACTTCTTAGTGGTGGTATATATACACCCGATGAACTCAAAGGTAAATCGAAACCGACCCTCATTTTTATAAGTTGTGGCAGCCGGGAAAAGCCGGACGGTGTCAAAGATGCGGTTACTGTATTAAAAAAAGCGGGATATAATGCGGTGTCCTACGTCTCTGAGAACACGGCGCATGAATTCCTGACATGGCGCCGCAGTCTGCACGAACTTGCACCGATGCTGTTTCTGAATAACTAATTCACTGTTTTCTTATAGATCAATTAGTGATTAATCTATCACACTTACGATAAGAGTTGATCATATAATTATAAATTCTAAATAAAAATTATGCCGTGTAAAAAAAACATCCGTTTTGTATTTGGTTTGATGCTTTTGGCCGGTAATCTCGAGGCGCAAAATCCGATTATTAGGAACCTGTTTACTGCAGATCCAGCCCCTATCGTATATCATGATTCTGTTTTTTTATATACGGGCCATGACACGGCCTCAGTAACGGCAACAAATTATAAAATGCCCGACTGGCATGTGTTTTCTTCCACAGATATGGTTAGCTGGAAGGATTATGGGGCTGTTTTATCCCCGCATACTTTTTCCTGGGGCACAGGTGATGCCTATGCCGCCCAATGCATTGAGAAGAATGGGAAATTTTACTGGTATGTTGCAACATTTCATAAAAAAGACAGTAACAGTAATGGCGGTGCAGCGATCGGTGTGGCTGTCTCAGACCGCCCTACCGGACCTTTTAAGGATGCAATAGGCAAGGCGCTGATCGTAAATGAAATGACGACGGATATGAAATACGGCTGGGATGATATTGACCCTACAGTGTTTATCGATGATGACGGTCAGGCCTATCTTTTCTGGGGCAATGGTAGCTGTAAGTGGATTAAGTTAAAAGATAATATGACTCAGGCAGATAGCCCGATCAATACTTTCAAGCCGGAGCACTATATAGAAGGACCTTGGGTTTACAAAAGAAATGGCCTCTATTACCTTTTGTATGCTGGCGCAGGTACCAAACCGGAAATGATTGAATACTGTACGGCTCCGGCTATTACAGGTCCATGGACTTACCGTGGCATCATTGAGGAGAATGTCACCAACAGTTTTACCACACATCCGGGCGTAATTGACTATAAAGGCAAAACCTATTTTTTTTATCATAATGGCAGTTTGCCAACCGGTGGTAGTTACCGTAGGTCCATTTGTATTGATTACATGCATTATAACCCCGACGGGTCTATACAAAAGGTCGTTCAGACAAAGGAAGGGGTGGCTCCAGTGAAGTGATGCGTTGCCAGAACTTAACAGCTGATAAAACGGTACATTTTTTTAAACGGATCAATACTATTACACATGAACAGGTTTAACAAGTTGACACGGATATTCGGTTTTGTTTCAATATTTACTGTCGTGGCGTTTGCCAGCCCTGCACAAAACCCAATTATTCAGACCAAATATACAGCCGATCCGGCGCCACTGGTTTATCATGATACCGTATTTCTTTATACCAGTCACGATGAAGACGATGCTTTTGGGTTTAAGATGCACAACTGGTTACTCTATACATCAACGGATATGGTTAACTGGACGGATCACGGCGTGGTAGCTTCACTTAAAGATTTCAAATGGGTGCCCTATGATAATGGCGCCTGGGCTCCGCAGTGTGTTAAACGAGGGGGCAAATTCTACATGTATTGCCCTATGCCGGGTGGCGTAGGTGTCGGAGTCCTGGTTGCAGAGAGTCCTTACGGACCCTTCAAGGACCCGCTTGGGAAAGCACTGATTAAGCACGGTCCTGAAGACATAGATCCTACCGTATTAATCGATGACAATGGGCAGGCTTATCTCTATTGGGGCAATCCCAATCTTTATTATGTAAAACTTAATAAAGACATGATATCTTATTCGGGAGATGTCATCAAAGACAGTTCAATCGCAAAAATAAAAGGACAACCCGATCAATTTCACTATCAGGAAGGGCCATGGGCATATAAACGTGGCGGACATTATTATATGGCGTATGCCTCAACCTGTTGCCCTGAAGGCATTGGCTATGCGATGAGTAATAGCCCCGTTGGGCCATGGAAATATAAAGGGATGATTATGGACGGAACCACCATATCTAATGGCAATCACCCGGGCATTATTGACTATAAAGGGAACAGCTACGTGTTTGGCTTTAGTTATAATCTGATGAAGCAGACGATGTCAAAACACTACGAGCGGCGATCTGTATCTGTCCAGCAAATAACTTATAACGAGGACGGAACGATCCAAAAACTTCCTTTCTGGTCAGTAGAGGGAGTAAAACAAATCGGTACGCTAAACCCTTATATACGGGTAGAAGCCGAAACCATGGCCTTTAGCAAAGGACTCAAAACACAAAAGGCTACTGAGTGGGAGAGGAACGTTTCATGGGATAAAGGAAAGAGGATAGCAGACCGACTATTTGTAACCTCTGTTAACAATGGTGATTATATCAAGGTTAAAGGCGTTGACTTTTCAAAGGGGGCATCCTCAATTGACATGAATATCGCCTCCTTAAACGGCGGAAAGATTGAAATCCATGCCGATACTATTGGAGGCCAGTTACTTGGTACGGTTGATATAACTTCCTGCGCTGAGGGCGATGTCTGGAAAACCGTAACAACAGCAATCGAAAATATAAAAGGTGTTCATGATGTATTTTTTGTGTTTAGGGGAAATAATGATCTTTTTAATTTTGACTGGTGGAAGGTT
>DATJDF010000544.1:0-4556 GCA_035497555.1 Arachidicoccus sp.
TACAAATAGTCGTTTATGGCGAGATTTCCTGATGATACAGGTATTTTGAACATCAATTATAATTATGCTATCGCTTGTTTAAGGTCTTCGATAAGGTCTTCAGCGTCTTCGATGCCTACACTTAGCCGGATAAGACCATCATTCAAACCATTTTTAATTCTTTCCTCTCTTGGAATGGAGGCATGGGTCATTGTGGCAGGATGGTTTATCAGGGATTCAACACCGCCCAGGGATTCTGCTAATGTAATAATTTTTGTTGCGGTGACCACCCGGTTGACCTCTTCGATGGACTCATTTTTTAGTTCAAAACTAAGCATGCCACCAAATTTGCGCATCTGCTGCTTCGCGGTTGCATACCCAGGATGATCTTCAAAACCGCACCAATGTACAATAGCAACTTTGGGGTTTTCTCTAAGGTAATGCGCAACTTTTTCACCGTTTTCGCAGTGTCTGTCCATACGCACATGGAGTGTCTTGATACCACGAAGTACCAAAAAGCAATCCTGTGGACCCGGGACGGCCCCACTGCTTTTCTGGATAAAGTAGAGCTGATCGTGTAAATCCTGGTCATTGACAATGACGGCACCTAATACCACGTCACTGTGACCACCTAAGTATTTGGTCGCAGAATGCACAACAATATCTGCACCAAAATTCAAGGGATTTTGCAGATAGGGTGATGCAAAAGTATTATCAACACATAATAGGGCACCTGCTTTTTTGGCGATGCGGGCGACAGCGGCGATATCTGTAATATTGATCAGTGGATTTGTCGGTGTTTCTGTCCAGATTAATTTAGTATGCTCATTGACCAGCGGCGTAATATTATCCGCATTTTTCATATCGACATAATGAAAACGGATACCAAATTTTTCAAATATTTTTGCAAATAATCGGTAAGTTCCACCGTACATATCTGTAGCGGCAATCACCTCATCCCCCGGCGAAAGTAATTTAATTACCGCATCCGTGGCAGCGACGCCGCTGCTGAAGGCCAAGCCGAATTTGCCATTTTCAATGATGGCCAGGGATTTTTCCAGTGCTTCACGGGTTGGATTCCCAGCTCTCGAATAATCAAATCCCTTATGCACACCAGGTGCCGATTGCTTAAATGTTGAAGTTTGATAAATGGGCGTCATTATGGCGCCTGTTAACGCGTCCGGTTCTGCCCCGGCGTGAATCATCTTTGTCCCGATTCCCTGTTTAGAATAATCGTTTGCCATATAAATAATTATTAGAACCGCGAAGGTAATCAATTTATGGCTTTAATAGTCTACAGTACCAACAGACAATTAAAAGCCCGTTAAATTATAGAGAATCCGGGAGGGTTGTCTGCAATTTATCCAAACTGCGCCGTGCATAGGTTTTGAGTTCCGGAAAAAAACGGCCGTAACAGGATTTCAAGAGGCCCATTCCGCTTTGGAAGGCAGCAGCAATTGGAAGTTGTTTATCGGGTAATTTGGTACGAAGCAGCAGGTTTTCCAGGCTTTTTTCGATGTTTTGCATAAAGCGGTAATGGTAGAGCATGTCCTCGGATTGCATATACGGGGAAAAATGCCGGAATTTTTCGGGTTGCCACTGTCTGCGCGCTGCAAGCGCCTGGTAAACCCACTGGGAAAAGACTTTCAACTCTTCTTCTGTCCACTGCTGCAGGTCGCGGGCCAGAAAATAATCGAAACTGATATCGACAAATGCACCACTGTACAGGCCGACCAGGGGACTGTATACTTTTTTGGCTTCCAGGACGCTCGGATGTTGATCGGTATAACTATCTATATACCGGTGTAGCATAATACCCTGGCGGATTTTCGGCGGATAAAGATTTTTTTGTTTGCCCTTGATATCATCACCGATCATATTGCCGAGCAGTACGTCTTCGTCGTGAAAGGAAAGAAACGCATGGGCGAGTAAATTCATCTTTCTGAGGTAATGGTGATATTTGGAATTTAAGATACAACTTTAGCCGTAAAGCCGGGAACAAATACTTGCAACCACCCGCTCCCCGTCCATGGCGGCGCTAATAATGCCGCCGGCATAGCCGGCACCTTCTGCACAGGGATAAAGGTTTTCAATCTGCGGGTGCCGGAGTGTCACCGGATCGCGCGGAATCCTGACAGGTGATGAAGTCCTGCTTTCCGTAGCGACGATTACCGCCTGATCTGTATAATAGCCTTTCATTTTCTGCCCGAAAGCCGTAAAGCCTGCGGCTAATGTCTCACTAATGAAATCCGGGAGAATTTCCCGGAGCGGATAAGGGTTGAGACCGGGAATATAGCTTGAGGGTGGTAAATTGGCAGGGGGTTTATGCTGTACAAAATCTGTCAGGCTCTGCGCCGGTGCGACGAAGGCGCCACCACCCGCCACAAATGCATTTCTTTCTATGCGTTGCTGAAACTGCATCATGAGTAATGGATCCTTAAGGTTCGGACGAGCATTGACCGATTGCAGGTACCGGAAAGCATCTTTTTGATCCACCTGCACCACCATACCGCTATTGGCAAAAGGATTATTGCGCTTACTTGGACTCCAGCCATTGACCACTAATTCTCCCGGATCAGTTGCCGCCGGAGCTATAATGCCCCCGGGACACATACAGAAACTGAAGACACCCCGGCCGTTGACTTGCTGTACCAGGCTATAGGATGCCGGTGGTAACTGCAGGTTTTCTATTTGTTCGGGGCTACATTTGTATTGCAGTTGATTGATGAGCCACTGCGGATGTTCTACACGTACCCCTAAGGCAAAGGGTTTGCTTTCAATCAGAATTTGTTTTTCTTTTAATAAACTGAAAATATCCCGGGCCGAATGGCCCGTGGCCAAAATAACCTGCTCCGCCTTAAAGCGGTCTCCATCCTGCGTGCGAACTTCGTAAATATGCTTATTGCGGATTTCAAAATCAATAACCTTCTTATTAAACAAAAACTGTCCACCTGCACTGGCAATTGCTTCCCGCATCGCTGTAATAATCTGTGGCAGTTTATTCGTGCCAATATGTGGGTGTGCCTCCTGCAAAATAGCCAGGTCCGCTCCAAAGTGCACGAAAAGTTCAAGTGCCCGCTGGATACTGCCTCTTTTATTGCTTCTTGTATACAGTTTACCGTCGCTATAAGTTCCTGCTCCCCCTTCTCCGAAACAATAATTGCTGTCGGGATTGACGGTGCCGGTCTTGTTCAGGGTGGCAAGATCCCGGCGCCGGGCTTTCACATCCTTGCCTCTTTCGAGTAAAATGGGCTGCAATCCTTTTTCCAGACAGGATAATGCGGCAAAAAGCCCCGCCGGCCCGGCGCCTATAATGAGCACTTGGTGTTTAGCCTGGTGAACATCCCGCCAGACAAAAGAAGCCCGCTCAGGTCGTTTGAGGGGCTCGCCCACAAATACCAGAAAGGTTAAATTGTATTTTATTTGCCTGGTTCTGGCATCCATGGATTTTCGAAGCAAATGATAACCCGTTATATCGCCGGCAGAACAGCCAAGTAATGTAGCAAGCTGTTTTCGTAATGCTGGATCGCTACTTGCCTCGGCAGGTGTAACACTTATCTGAAGCTGTTTTTGCATTTGATTAGTTATGTCAGGTTTTTATCCTGAAAGGCAAAAATAACAAAGTCCTGTCATATAAGGGGCAGTAAAGACTTTTGAAGTGCCTGCAAAAGTAAGGGCTATGTGATTGAACCTTTCCGGCTATTTGCAAACTGACGTCTGCATCTTTTAAAAAGGATACCCAGTCAAAACCCTATTAATGGATCTGACTGGGTAATTATTTTTTATTTTATTAACATTTCCAGCTTTTGCTGCATGCGGCCAAAGCTATTTTGCACGCTCTTCTTATTAAGAAGGGAATGTCTGGGCTGCCACTTCTGCAAGCTGGCATCAATGTTTAAAACCGAACACCAGCTGTAATAAAGAAGGCGTTATTGTTCACGTGTGCATTGTAACCGTCAGGATAGGTCACTCCCCCATTGTTGACGTTCAAAAAGCCAAACTGGTAGCGTGCCGAAAGACCGAACTTTGGACCTCCACGACCGTCATTTGGAAAATAATATTCAAGTCCTACTACGCCGGACAAGTCACTTCTCTTATAGTCACTGGTGACATCGCCTTTTTCGTAATCTCCTTTGATAGAGCCCGAAGGAATGGTATTGGCATCCAGCAGATAGCTGTACTGCGGTCCAAATAAGACCCCGAACCCGGTAAAGGGCTGGCTATAACGAAACAGGACAGGTAAATTCAGATAATTCATATTCAGGTTAATGTTCCCGTCAAAATCCCCATCATAATAATTTGTACCCATGCCGGTGTAATTCAGTTCAGGCTGTATAAACCAACCATAGCTGATCGGCACGCTGACGGAGATACCTCCAATAACCCCTGCTTTAGAGTTGTCGGCATAAGAAGAATAATAATTTGTTGGATCGGAGGTGATTTGATTGGCGACTGAAAGACCTCCGTATACGCCTATTTGGGTAGGTTGTATGATCGCATTGCCATTACGTATCTGAGCGATACCCGCAGTGGACGCTAAACTGAATAATACAATTAATAATTTTTTCATAATATTA
>DATJDF010000545.1:0-2278 GCA_035497555.1 Arachidicoccus sp.
ATCGTAGCGACCGTTACGCAGGTACACCATAAAGGTGCGATTCGGGATGTAGGTAAAGCAATGGGCTTATCAGTTGACACCATCAACTGCCTCTCCAGATCCCTTTGGGAGTTTACCCAAGATTGGCATAATGGCGGGCAAATTTCCTCCCAGGGCTTTGATGCCGGGGATGCACACCTGAAAAAAGTATTGGAGCTGACAGAACAATACGTAGGCTTCCCACGCCAATTAGGTCAGCATACTGGCGGCTTCGTAATTACCCAGGACAGGTTATCGGACTTATGTCCGATTCTTAATGCGCGTATGGAAGACCGTACCAATATTGAATGGAACAAAGATGACATTGAAACGCTCGGTTTTTTGAAGGTGGATGTTCTGGCACTGGGTATGCTTACCTGTATACGTAAAGCCTTTGACCTGGCTAAACAATATTATGGCTTAGATCTGACCTTAGCCAATATCCCTCAGGATGATCCGAATGTTTATGAGATGGTATCTCATGCAGATACGATCGGCGTGTTCCAGATAGAGAGCCGGGCGCAAATGTCTATGCTGCCGCGCCTGAAACCCAAATGTTTTTATGACTTAGTCATTGAGGTGGCTATTGTGCGTCCGGGCCCCATTCAGGGGGATATGGTTCATCCCTACCTGCGGCGACGTAACGGCGAGGAACCTGTCCAGTATCCCTCTAAAGAGTTGGAAACTATTCTAAGCAGAACACTTGGCGTTCCATTATTCCAGGAACAGGCAATGGAGATAGCGATTGTTGCGGCAGGCTTTACACCAGCAGAAGCAGACGGTCTGCGCCGTAGTATGGCTACCTTTAAAGCAAAGGGCAAAGTAAGTGACTGGCAAAAGAAACTAGTGGAGGGAATGAAGGCAAAAGGATATGAAGAAGACTTTGCCCAACGCGTTTTTAAGCAACTGGAAGGATTTGGCAGCTACGGCTTCCCGGAAAGCCACGCTGCCAGTTTTGCATTGCTTGTGTATGTTTCCTCCTGGCTGAAATGTTACTATCCCGACGTTTTTTCGACCGCTTTGCTGAATAGTATGCCGATGGGTTTTTATCAGCCCGCACAGATTGTTATTGATGCTCAAAAACACGGCGTTGAAGTTAGACCAATCGATATTAATCATTCTAGCTGGGATAATATACTGGAAGAAAAAACGGGGAATTACTGCGCCATTCGTTTGGGTTTGCGACAGATAAAGGGACTGGCGCAAAAGGATATACAGCAATTACTGACTGCACGGACACCTTCTTTTACGGCTATTACTCAATTATACGATGCTGGTGTATCCAAAGCAGTTATAGAGAAACTCGCGGATGCGGATGCATACCGGTCAATAGGCCTGGACAGAAGACAGGCACTTTGGGAGGTTGCAGCGCTGGACGATGTCCCTACCGGACTTTTTAAAGGCAAATTAGCACAAGCATCTGAAGAAAACATAGGACTTCCGGAAATGTCCTTATCCGAACATGTGCTGCAGGATTACACCAGTCTTGCCTTATCGCTGAAGGCACATCCTGTGCGCTTTATCCGCGAACAATTGACGAAACACAAGGTATTAACTACAAAAGCATTGGATCTTTTACCCGATGGGGCCGCTGTCAGGGTAGGAGGTCTGGTGCTCGTAAAACAAAGGCCCGGAACAGCTAAAAATATCTGCTTCATAACGCTGGAAGACGAAACGGGGATCGCCAATTTAGTCGTATTCAAAAATGTGTTTGATTATTACCGCCAACAAATCCTTAGCGCAAAACTGTTAATGGTGGAAGGAAAGCTGCAGAAGGAGGGGGAAGTCATCCATGTTATCGCAGAACAACTGTATGATTTTTCTGCATTATTAAACCAGTTAAACACAGTGCCCAGCAAAAAGCCCCGGAGCAATAGCAGAAATAAGGAAGCTACAGGCAAGATTATACAGGGCGAAATCTTTCCTGAAGGGCGTAACTTTAAATAAGGATATCCAAAAATGGGCTTCTGTGTGTAGCTTTATTAAATAACATTTTTTGGCATAATGCCTTAAAATCTCATTTAACCCAAATACCCTCAATTATGTCCCAAAAATGCGCCCGAATTGGTGTATTGTCTATAAATTTGACAGCCCCCGCAATGATTGCAGTTTATTTTTGGGGCACAAAAATTAAAACGGTTGGAACGACACTTTGCATAAAATCAAAATCTTAATCAAAAATACGATGAACACGATTGAGCAACAGATTTTAGATACCTGGTTTATCAACCACAGAACCAATCTAAAATTATTGGATAAT
>DATJDF010000546.1:0-11132 GCA_035497555.1 Arachidicoccus sp.
ACGGTTCGGGTGACTAATTCATTAATCTCCAGATCTTTTAATTCTTTGGAAAGCATTTTTGCGCCAATGCCTTCGATATTACGTTGCAATTGCATAAACCGGCACTTACCCATCGTGTGGAGATATCCTATAATGGATACTCCTGACTTTGACACTGGGTCACCCGGAAAGTCACATTATTGAAAATCGTCATATATCAAGTGGGCTATTGACTTTTGTTTCGGAGTAATCAGCATGGTTTGAGTCAGTACCTCATTACTTTTCGGCAGCCGTACCTTAATAGTGGTAATAGTTTTGGCTATATCCAGTACTTTATCTACACTTAAATCAATGTCCTTTAATTTCACAATACGCTCTAATTCTTTATAAACCTTGAAGGCTACAAAACATATAGTCACATGGGCTTCAATTCTTTTTGCGGTAAAATGAAACATGGGACGCAGCTCTATGGTCCCTTTGGTGACCCGGAAAGCTCGTTCCACAACCCACAATCCATTATACTGTTCATACACTTCTCTGGCGGGTAAATCCGTATTGGTTACATATCCTTTGAGACCGTCCCAACTTTCATCTTCTTTAATTTTTTGTTGATTTATGGAGACTTTGACATCCTCGGATATTTCCAGGAATTTATTGTATCCGCGTTTATTGATGTGATCCTTGGTGATTTTGCCACTTTTGTAGGCTGCCTCCAGTCGCTTTATGCCTTTATCCCGGTTATACTTATCTTTCTTAGCTCTTTTGGATGAATAGCCAACGATGAGCCTTCTATTATCTATTTTCTTCTCGCTAAACAGGCCTTCCGCTTTATTTAATGATAGGATCCAATGTTTTATTTTTTCTGACTCGTTTTTGATTCTTGCACCCAAAATGTATTTGTAGCCAGCGGCATCTAGAAGATCTCTGTTTTGCTTGTTCATTAACCCCGAGTCTGCAACAACGACAAAATCAGTTAATTTAAATCTGGTGACGAAGTCCTCCACAATCGGAATCATTGTCCGGCCTTCATATTGCGCCCCATTAAAAATTGAATAGGAAAGCGGGTAGCCTTCACGACTGACAAGCAAGCCAAGCACTACCTGAGGCTGAGCGTGTTTGCCATCTTTTGAAAAGCCACGTTCCCTTAGATCATCACTATTATCTGTCTCAAAATATAAAGTGGTTACATCATAAAACATTAAACCAATCTCTGCCCCTAACATTTTTCGGGTATGGTCCACGCTAATTTTCTGGATCTCTTCCTTTTTCGTATTGTATAGCTTATCCATGTAGCGGTATATCTTTTGATAATGGAGATCTTCATCAAAATAATCTTTTAGATAGGCCGATGTAGCTGATTTACTCAAGGGCTGACTTAATCGGGCGGTAACTAAATGTTTTAAGACCTCATCACCAAGCTTATCAAAGCCGATGGACTTGAATACCTTTTCCAATATAATTTGTGTACCATTGAGTAAAATGTTTTCGATATTGGAGAACACATATTCTATAGAACGCTTTTCTTCCTGTTCCTGCTCAATTTGCTTAAACATATCCTGTTGCCCAAGGTGGCTATTAATCCATTTTTTACCTTCTGCAAAAAGAGATTCAACCTCCACAGGATTGGCACTGCTACCTATTGTTTTAACCAGACGGGAAATGCCCTGGCTTTTATCAAGCACCTGGACGCTTATGATTCCACTGGGGTTCTTTTTCTTCCGTACAAACATGGTACGAAAATAATCTTTAATTAGCCGGGTCACCCATATGGGTGACCTGAAAAATATAATGCATTATAAATCAACATACAACAAATTAAATAAAAATTAGGGTGTCAAAGTCAGGAGATGCTGAATCGGATAGTACCATTTCAGCATCTTTTTTCTTGCCCGGTGGATAATAATACTTATGGCGAGCTGTCATGAGTGTCAGTTGATATGTTAAATTTAATTAAATATCATCTATTTTGATGGCTTTAATTCGTTTTTAATTTCTGCTTCTTTTCTATTTTTTTATTTTTACACCTGATTGATTGCCGGATGTGTTTTGATCTTTCTGACACGCCATTTGATTATTGCTTTTTTATTTTTTTATGCTGCGTTTACTGTATCACAATGCGATTGTGTGTATTTGTTTGCGGCTTGCATTGATTGTTTAATGTTTTTTTTTAAATAATGTCTATATGTATATTAATAATACGGGCATACTTTGCCTTACAGAGGATAAGCCTCCTGATCTGGAAAGGCCGGGCAGTAGTGATACTGACGCTCCTTTGGAATTAGGGACCTATGTTGATCCAATGTCTGATTTTGGATGGAAATTGCTATTTGGTCATCTTTCAGATGGAAAGGCTTTGCTAGGCCTGATGAATGCATTATTTGCAGGAGAAAGGAAGATTGTTGCGTTGCAATATCCGAATACAGATCGTCTCGGTGAAACAGTCAAAAATAGGGCAGCCATTTTTGACATTTATTGTAATGATGAAAAGGGGAATCATTATATAATTGAAATGCAGCGGCGGCATCAAACCTATTTTAAAGAGCGATTTGTCTTTTATATGAGCCGGAAAGTCAGCGAATTGGGGAAAAAGGGGATTGATTGGGATTATAATTTTGAGCATGTGCAGGGCATCTGCTATACCGATTTTACAGTTCGACATGAGGTGCCTGAGCGATATATTCATCCAGCTCAACTATTATATACATATAAGCCAAGCATTGTGACGGACAATATTAAATTCAAGTTTGTTGAGTTGAATAAATTCAATAAGCGAGAAGATGAACTTGAAACAGATTTGGATAAATGGCATTTTCTGATAAAGCATATGGGTAGGTTGAATGACATCCCCAAAGCTCTAGATAATGAAATATTTAGAGATGTATTTGCAACTGCTTTTATCGGTAACCTTTCAAACGAAACAAAAATGATTTACAAAGACACATTGAAAAATGAGCGGGATATCCGCAATATTGTGATGACGGCTGAAAATGTCAGCGAAAAACGCGGTGAAGAGGCGCAAAAACAAAAAAGTGTGAAACGCCTTTTTTTCTATAAGGGCTTCACTTGTGCTGAAATTGCAGATTTACTGGACCTACCTTTGGCTAAAATTGAGGAAATAATTACGGACTGCGAGTCTTTTGTAATATAAGGTTATCGCTGCCATTTCAATGCAACTGGCTGATTGTGGGCGGACAATTGATTTTTTCCAGCTGTAAAAAAGTCTTCAGGCATTCGTTTACTTTCGTTTTTGCTTCCAGAAAGCCCATATGCCCAATACCTGGCAATATTAATATTTGCGCCATAACAGGAAGTGCAGACTGGGGTAATACATCTGAGGCGGGTGCTGCTTTGTCTTCTGATCCAACAATAAAAAGAATGGGTATCCGCAGTGATTTTAAAACTTCAGTGCTATCCGGGCGGTCGTGCATGATTTTATAGTATTGTTGTAATGCCACTGTTTTGAATCGGACGCTGCCAGAGATGATCTCTTCAATAACATTCATGTGATGTTGCTTAAATGCTGCGCCGAATAGCCCCGGAATTACGGTCTTTAAAAAGGCATGGCCCCCATATTTACCCATCGTTTCCACAGCCCGCATTCTGTTTTCTTTCTTTTCAGCGCTGTCCGGATAGGCAGTACTATGTAACAGACCCAGACCTGTTATACGTTCAGGATATTTTTTTGCAAATGCCAGACTGATATAACCTCCCATGGAATGACCAACAAGGACGATCCGTGTCGCCAGTTCCGTGTCAATGATGTTTAAAAGAACATCCGCAAAGTCATCGACGGATTGAAGTTGATCATTATATTCAGATTCACCGGAGCCTGGTAAATCAGGAACAATGATGCGAAAATCTTTTTGGAGCGAATCATATTGAAACCTGAAAATGGTTCCGTCTTCCGGGAAACCGTGTACGAGCATAAGGATAGGACCCTGTTTTT
Organism: Arachidicoccus sp.; assembly: GCA_035497555.1. Taxonomy (GTDB): domain Bacteria; phylum Bacteroidota; class Bacteroidia; order Chitinophagales; family Chitinophagaceae; genus Arachidicoccus. Next base: position 3,926 of record DATJDF010000546.1, read on the forward strand.
CTTTGGGTTCAGGTCCCAGTAGTTGATAAGTAACTATTTCTCCCTTATGAATAACTGTCTTTTTCATTAATTACTTTTTTTTAGCCAACTGGCCATAACGAATCAACATTAAGACGCAAAATGGCAGTAGCCCAATATTAAAATGTTGTGGTAACCCCAACCAGAAGGCCAATAGCGCAGCAGTTAGTACGGTCATAAAAAGAAAATATTGTCTTAACCATCTTTTAGATTTCCAAATGAAGAATCCGGCAATAATATTAAGCGGCATGGCCCATAGAAGGTTATAATTATAGGCACAGGCCTGATGGTCCGTTGCAAACCACATAAATAATAAAAGTAGACCTAATAATCCAGTAATATACAGCAGCAGACTATCCAGGATTAATGGTAATGTTTTTTTATGACGTCCTAAATAATAAATCAGTAGCATAATTCCACTAAAGAGACTTATCAATATCAGGGGCAGGTATTTCCCGGCAGGCTGCACGGGCGAAGGGACATCAATAATTTTATGGGTGCCTGTAACGTAGGCATTCCCATTAATACGGGCGTTGCTCAATCCCATTGCCAGAAAGTCGGGTAAAAACATGGCACCGTCACTACCGGCATCCTGATCTATTCTGCTACCCAGTAATATGTCTATACCTAATTTACTCCAGGGCTGGCCCCCCTTGTCTAAATACTGGTAGATCAGATCCCGGAAACTGGTTCCCTGTGGTACAATATCTTTCACAAGTTTTACCCCGTGAACATGTTGGAAAAGGATGGTCCGGATACGTGTGGCACAATTATCATAAAGAAAATCATATTTATAATAGCGGTTCGCAGGCAGATAATTCTTGGTCAAAAAAGCTATAATTGATGCTTTGTCGGCGCCGGAAAGTGCTAATACCTGCTCTGTTACACTTCTTTCTGTCACCTGGTATTCGTACATAAATTCATCAAAGGGCTGAATACTTAACATAAATTCCAGTTTCCCCCGGATGAACTTGAGGTAGAAATTAGGTTGATCAAAGTTAAAGGTGCCGTAATTGAATACAAAATCGGTGTGCAGGGCGCTGTCCTGGATCCGGATAGCCGTATGGCCAAAACTGGAATACAATTCCTGACCAGGGCTACAGGTCAACAGGCTTATTTTGACCTGTGCCGGTGTGCCGATTTGTGCTTTGCCAGGATTTTGAAGGCACAGGCAAATAACGAATATCCAAACAATATACTTCATGGGGCCTTTTTAATATAGCTACAAAGATGCAAATTATAGGGCATAATGTAATTTTTTCGCCTGCACTTTCTTATTTTTGGCTCTTAACTGAGAAAACATGAATATAAAGGAGCTGGCTGGTGCCATCCGGGTCAAAAAGTCTTATTTGTGTGTTGGACTGGACACAGATGCCACTAAAATCCCCATTCATTTGCAAAACAGCCCTACAGGCGTCCTGGATTTCAATAAAGCAATTATTGATGCAACCTTAGATTACTGTGTTGCCTATAAGGTCAATACTGCCTTCTATGAGGCCATGGGACTAAAAGGTTGGGAGATTATGGCTGCGACGCTGGATTATATTCCCAAATCACATTTTACCATTGCAGATGCAAAAAGGGGAGATATTGGTAATACCTCAGCTCAATATGCTAAAACCTTTTTTGAGACTTTGGACTTTGATTCGATTACGGTAGCTCCCTATATGGGAAGGGATAGTGTACAGCCTTTTTTAGATTATGCAGATAAAACCACCATTGTACTCGGTCTTACCTCCAATCAGGGAGCGATGGATTTTGAACAGGAGGAATTAAAAAATGGTGGCAGGCTTTATCAAACGGTACTTAGGAAGGTTGCTGAGTGGGGAAGTCCTGATCATTTAATGTTTGTTGTCGGGGCTACGCAGGCTTCTGCGCTTCGACAAATCCGGGAAATCGTTCCTGAACATTTTCTGCTGGTGCCGGGGGTGGGCGCTCAGGGAGGCAGTTTAGAAGAAGTCTCCGCAGCAGGCTTTAATAACAAATGTGGGTTACTGATCAATGTTAGCCGTGGCGTGATATATGCCGCTTCGGGCAAAGATTTTGCCGAACAGGCCGGTAAGGCAGCCAGGAAATATCAATTGGCGATGGCCCCTTTTGTTGAGCAAATGGTTTGACAACAACCGCTATTTATTCATCCTAAAACAGGTAGATAATGCATTATAAATTTCACAGTAATATACTATCAGCTATTGTCGCTCTTATGCTATTTTCCTGCGGTAATCAAAACGGGGAGGCAAAGCATCAAAACGCCATTGATACTGGTAAAGCAGTTACCGCTGAAACCGCCGGTTCCCCTTCAGGTTTTACTGTTCAGCGTTTAAAGAAAGATTCTATTATTTTGGTTACAGTTCAGGCGGATGCAATCCCGGATTCCCTTTCCCTGAAAATAGATCATCCCTTTCAACAAATCCATATTCTGATTAAGGATGTAAAAACGGATTCTCTGAATGGAACTATACACCCCGAGGGCGTCATGCGCAATATCCGGTTTAACCAGATCATGCTGCCTGACAGCACAATGGACGGCCCTTTTGGTCATGATATTCATTACGCCACACCGCAGCAAGGAGATTATACCCTTATTCTGGGTAAAGACAATATGGCGGATGGCAAGGTTGAGGGTAGTCTGACAGTGCATATTAAACTCAAATAGGTAAAATAACCTGGTTGACCATATATGTGCTGCCCTCTGCCTGAGTGCAGGGAAAGGCAAAGGTTAGACCCTGTAATTTTTTTAGAATGATTGTTTTCTTTGGTATTCAGACAGGTGTCTTTTATGGAGTTACCAGAAGACAGTAGATTATAGCATTAAAATTTCAAAATTAAAGCCAGCTAAATGTTTATGAAGCGTTTCTTATACTTTTTAATTATCGCGGTTATTGGTTTTTCTGTATCTGATACCTATGGTCAGGACATTAAAGAAGCAGGGCATACAAAGGCAAATTATGACCTGGCCGCCAGATTCTCTCCGCGGCGTCTGAAAAATATGATTTTTTCGACCAGCGTCAGTCCGCACTGGTTGAAGAAAGGAGATCGTTTCTGGTATCAGTACGGAACAAGTAAAGGAAAAAAATGGTACCTGGTCGATGCTGCCGCCGGCAGTAAAAAACAACTTTTTGATGAAAATAAAGTTATTGCGAAGGTTAGTGAGATTATACAGGAACCCTTTACGGCCCGGCATTTTCCAATTGACAGTGTTGAATTTTTAGAATCAGAAAATGCGATTCGTTTCCAGGTGACCTCAAAGAAGGAGATTGCAGACACCAGTTCAGTAAAGGAGGACAATGCAGATCAGCAAACTGATGATGAGGACGAGGATGAGGATAGCAAAGGAAAGAAAAATAAGAAGGTTTATTACTTTCAGTACCAGATCGATCAGAATAAATTAACGGAATTAAAGGATTATAAGCGTAAAAAAGAAACCCGGGCTTGGGCCAATATTGCGCCCGATGGCCAAACCATTATTTTTGTCAAGCATTATAATCTTTATTGGATGGACCGCGCGAATTTCGAGAAAGCTTTGGTGAATGAAAAGGACAGTACGATCGTTGAACATCCACTCACAACGGATGGAGAACTGTATTATACCTATGGGCGTAATGCCAGTAATATCGGAACCGATAATGTGAAAATGGTAAAAGACAAAGACAAGCGAAGTAAACCGTATCTCCAATGGTCGGCCGATTCAAAATACTTTGTCATGATCAGAGAGGACGAAAGGAAGGTTAGCAAATTATGGGTGGTGCATAACACTAAAAAGCCAAGGCCAACTTTAGAAACCTATGCTTATACAATGCCTGGGGACAGTGCTTTATCTAAATATCACTTGCTCGTCTTTGATTTAGCCGGGAAATCACAGAAAGAAATTAATGCCAGTGCCTATAAGGACCAGACGCTTAGTGTCCAGGGGAAACCTTATTTATCTTCAGATCGTGATAATCCTTATACGCCCTTACTCTGGTCAGGGGATCAGACGCATTTTTACGTAACCCGGCAAAGCCGGGATATGAAAAAAATTGATGTACTGAAAGTCGATATTCAATCGGGGCAGGCAAGCACGATTATAGAGGAAAGAATGAATACCTCAATGGAGGCGCAAAATGTCGGCGTCATTAATGGGGGCAAAGAATTAATACAGTGGAGTGAAAGAAGTGGTTGGGCTCAGTTTTATCTATATAGCGGAGATGGTCAATTAAAGAACCAGATCACGCCGGGCGGATTTCATTGTAACGCGATAGAAAAGATAGATGAAAAAAACCGGATACTGTACTTTACGGCCAATGCGAAAGAAGCGGACGAGAATCCCTATTATATGCATTTATACCGCATAAATTTTGATGGGACCGGCTTGCAGCTCTTAAACAAAGGAGACTTCGATCACGATATCAGTATGAGCGACTCAAAGAAGTATTTTGTGGATAATTATTCAAGGGTCAATACCACTCCAAAATCAATTTTATATAATGGAGCGGGTAAAAGAGTGATGACACTTGATTCGGCCGATTTGACGGCACTATTTGCTGCCGGGTATCACTATCCTGAGTTAGTAAAAGTCAAGGCAGCCGATGGCATTACAGATCTGTATGGGGTGATGTACAAGCCTTATGATTTTGACAGTACTAAAAAATATCCGCTGGTGGAATATGTCTATCCCGGGCCGCAGACAGAAGCAGTGCAAACCGCTTTTACCACTGTTTCCGACCGCACTGACCGGTTGGCACAGATCGGTCTGGTTGTATTAACAGTGGGCAATAGAGGTGGTAGTCCACTAAGGTCCAAATGGTACCATAATTATGGATATGGCAATCTGAGGGATTACGGCTTGGCAGATAAAAAAGCAGCGGCGGAACAAATAGCAGATCGTTATTCCTATATTGATCTGAACCGCATGGGTATCCATGGTCATTCCGGAGGTGGTTTTATGACAGCTGCAGCGATGTTTACCTATCCGGATTTTTTCAAGGTGGGGATTGCGTCATCCGGTAATCATGACAATAATATTTACAATAACTGGTGGAGTGAAAAGCACCATGGTATAACTGAAAAGATCAACAAAAAAGGAGATACCAGTTTTGTTTTTAAAATCGCCACCAATCCCGAAATTGCAAAAAACCTGAAAGGTCATTTACTATTGACCACGGGAGATGTTGATGATAATGTTCATCCGGCAAATACAATTCGGGTGGTTGATGCACTTATAAAAGCAAATAAGCGATTTGATCTCGTTATTTTGCCCGGACAACAGCATCACTATGGGGATATGCAGGAATACTTTTTCTGGCGGTTGGCAGATTATTACAGTCAGTGGCTGATAGGCGATTTTTCACATGCTGCTCAGGTGAATATGGTCGAAGCCGATAGGGAAGAGGCACTGACAGATTGACTTGTTGGTGAGATTCCTTTACGCAGCAGCTGAAACACCTGATTTATTAGGTTCAGCATGAAGCCGGCCAAATAGAAGATAAATTAAAAGTGTAGAATGGGTAACTGGCATTTAAATTGTAATTTTAATTGCCTTGAGCAGCAATTAAATTAAACTCAATTTACTTATGGCCGACAATGAAGTTTTACAGACCGCTATTAAAGGATTCTCACATACGACAAGTTCTGCAGATATCAGGGCCGGACGAAAGCAATTTTTTGATAAGATTACCTGCCGCGACGATAATGAAGGTTTGCGGATAATTGATACGATTGGTGGCGAGCATAACAATATGATCATCCTGGCTGGTGTTCAGAAAAATGGCACCAACGGTGTCGTGTCCTTTTCATTTGTACGCAAGCAGTCGCATTTTGCGATTCAGGTCATTTCAACGATCGCGGAATTCATTCCTTCTGAACAGGTGGTGATCGGATTTAAATTCGCAAGCGGGAAGGAAGTGCTTTCTGGATTTGTTTTTCCGCCGGTTAATGTAGAAGGGTCTCACTTTTGGGCGAATTATGCCCAAATATCAGCGGATGATTTAGCTGTTTTTATTGGTGATGATCTGGTCGGCTGGCAAATGAAAAATAAAATCAATAATGCAAGTTTAGAGAGTGATTTTACCATTCTCGCGACGGATATATTACCGCAATCCGAGGCAAAGTATCTGCTGCGTTCGATGGCGGCGGCTATGGCGGGTGACTACCTTAAATCTATACCCACTGAAGAGTTATAAACAGGAGTGTAAGCGAACCGGCTATTTTTTACTGAAATTGCGTTTTAGTCGACGAATCTGCCGGTGGCAGCGTCTGGCTGAAGGTTTGACCCTCATAAGGCGGAAGTGACTCTAAGGTCGTTCGGATCCGGCTATTCCAGCTCTGTTGGTTCTGCGCCATTAACCCATGGACAGTCTCCCTTTCATAGTTTTGTTGCACTTTGGTGAGCTCACTATTCATCGCACCCATAATCTGTGCGATTTCATTCTTGAAGTTAGTTGTAAAATGAAACTTTCGCAATTGTTCGAAGGTTTTACGTGTATAAATTTCATTCAGATCAAAGTGGCCTTGTTCATGTTGCAAAAGAGCCGTGTCATTTACGGCATCCGCAGAGATCCAGGATTTATTATAATTAAACCGGTTACTCATTTTAATATCCAAAATACTTTGCAGATCTTGCTGGCGAACACTAACCTCAACGCCAGGCCTGCTGGAGGTCACCGCGCCTACAGATAATTTTGCGGTTTTGCGTGCAGGTTGAACCACTCTGAAATTTTCAAAACTTAATCCTTCCGGTGTCCACTGGACATCTTTTGACAGATCTGAAAACTGACCCCAAAGCGGGGATACTATAATAGAAAAAAATACTAAAGTGCTGGCTACGATCCATTTAGGAGGGAGGAATTGCAAAGTAGACTTCTTGCTATCTCGGCGCGGCAGGGGATTTATGCCTATAAGGAGCAGCAAAATGCGTTGTATATAGTGATGGTTCGACATAATAATTAAGACATGCATAGCATTAGCAAGTTACATGCTAGAACATAAAATATATCAGAAACCTTTCCCAAAACAGCGCACTGGACCGACTGGAAATGTTAAGGATTTTAATAGTTTTTTTGCATATCCCAACCCTGGATCTCCATTACGACTTCATGAAGAAACTTAGACCCCATTGCGCCATCAATGATCCGGTGATCATAGCTCAATGAAAGAATCATCATGTGACGGATGCCAATAGTATCTCCCTCTGGTGTTTCAATCACTACAG
>DATJDF010000547.1:0-21380 GCA_035497555.1 Arachidicoccus sp.
GGCACCAGGCACCCATAAAGTTACCTATCACAGCGATATTGATGATATTGAGATTATTCATACGGCACATAACCGCAAGGGATTTGCCGGGGGTGCACTTCTGGCAGCAGAATTTCTGGCTGGCAAACGCGGCGTCTACAGCATGAAAGATGTCCTTTTCCCGGGCAGGTAAATAAAGAGCTCTTTTACCTTAAAAAATTAATTATACTACAGATTGAGCTTCTCGGCTGCCTTATATTAAATACAAAAAGTAAATATTTTTCAACAAATTAGAAATTCAAAAAATGATTTCCATAGAACTGCTCGAAGCTTTTAAAAATATAGTCGGAGCGACATATGTCCTTGGGGATGAAGAAAGTTTAAAAAATTATGGTCATGATGAGACGGAAAAGTTGCTTTACCTGCCGGCTGTTGTTCTAAAACCGCGTACGACAGAAGAAATCAGCCAGATTATGCGTCTTTGTAATGAGCACCGCATTCCAGTCACGCCAAGAGGAGGCGGTACAGGCCTTAGTGGTGGTGCCCTCCCTAATCTCGGCGGTGTCCTACTTTCAATGGAAAGACTCAACGAAATTCTTTCCATTGATGAACGCAATTTACAGGTCACAACAGAACCGGGTGTTATTACAGAAGTCCTGCAGGACGCGGTTAAAGCTAAGAACCTGTTTTACCCACCTGATCCCAGCAGTAAAGGATCCTGCTTTATTGGTGGCAATATTGCAGAGAACAGCGGTGGCCCTAAAGCCGTAAAATATGGCGTGGTAAAGGACTATGTTCTCAACCTGGAAGTGGTACTCCCCAGCGGTGATATTATTTGGACGGGCTCAAATGTTCTGAAGAATTCTACCGGTTACAACCTGACTCAATTAATGGTCGGCAGTGAAGGCACACTTGGGATTGTCACCAAAATTGTCCTAAAGCTCATTCCCCTTCCCAAATATGATTTACTCATGCTGGCCCCCTTTGCTTCGGTAGAAAAGGCCAGTGAGGCAGTAAGCGCCATCTTCCGGGCAGGTTTTACACCCAGCGCATTGGAATTAGTAGAGATTAACGCCCTGAAAATTGTCAGCGATATGGTTGACAGTCATTCTTTGCCCGTAACAGATGATATTGAAGCGCATCTCATCATAGAAGTGGATGGCAATAATATGGATGTACTGATGCAGGATATGGAGGCGATTGCTATGTTATTAGGAGATTTTGAAGCCGGGGAGATTTTCTTCGCTGATGATGCGCAGCAAAAAGAAGAGCTCTGGAAATTGCGTCGACGGGTGGCTGAAGCAGTAAAACTGGTAGGCTATACGATTGAAGAAGATACAGTAGTGCCCCGTGCGGAACTACCAAAACTCATTCGGGGAGTAAAAGCACTGGGTCAGGAACATAACTTTAAGGTGGTCTGTTATGGCCACTCCGGCGACGGGAATCTGCATATCAGAATCAATAAGCAGGGTCAGCCCAATAGCTTTGAGAACCCGGAGATGACAGCTATTCTTGAAGAACTCTTTAAACTGGTTCACAGCCTCGGTGGTACGATCAGTGGTGAACATGGTATCGGGCTTGTACAGAAAAAATACATGCCCATTGTCTTTAACGAGGCGCAACTCAATGTTATGCGGGGCATCAAAAGAGCCTTTGATCCTAATAATATTCTGAATGCCGGTAAAATATTTGATCTTTAATGCATTTGTTTAAAACATAGTAACATGCTTAAAAAAAACTTCCGCTCTCTTTGTCTCCTTTCTGTCAGCCTAATCTGCCTGGCCGGTGTAAATAACAGTGTGCGTGCGCAAGATAACCAACATGACAACGGTTATGGTCAACAGCAGGCAGCGGTCGATTCTAATACTACTGATTTCCAATACCAACAGGACGGCCCTGAAGACCAGGACCCCCGAAGCAGCGCTTCCTACCGACTTCATCATTATTTTGTGGGTGGCAACCTGATTGCTTCCTTTGGTGATGGCGGCGGTGCATTCGGTCTGAATCCATCTATTGGTTATTCTGTTAATCAATACGTAGATGTCGGCGTAGGTATTAATGCAGTCTATAATTACAATAAAGATTATTACTATGGTGGCAAATGGCGCACATGGAATTTAGGTATTGCCCCATTTGCCAGGATTTACCCGGTAGATTTCCTGTTTTTCGAAGCTTCCTTTGAGGAGAACCTGGTCAGTATGCGCTATATTAACAGCGATGGTGTAAAAGGTGACCGCCAGAACTATACAGCCCCCAGCCTGATCGGCGCCATTGGTTACGCGAACCGGATATTTGGCAGGTCAAATTTCTTTTTCAGCGTCGGCATGGATTTTTTGAACAACAAAAATTCGCCGTACCGTGAGAATTATTATGATGACCAGGGTACACTACGTACCCGTCCCACAGCAATCATCCGGACCGGGTTTAATTTTAATTTATGGTGAGCAGGGGTATAAGTTCCTCTGGTGATTGACAGACAGTAAAAGGTGCGGTATTATATAGAAATCCTGCGGCTTTCATCCTTTCAAAGTGCTCCAGCAAGGCGTCATAATAATGTGCCGTGTTGAGCAGCATAATTTTTTTACGATGGATATCCAGTGTATTCCAGGTGATGGATTCAAAGAGTTCATCCAGGGTTCCGTTCCCGCCCGGTAATATAATAAAGGCATCGCTGAGCTGGTACATCATCTGTTTACGGATATGCATATTTTCCACAACATGAATTTGCGTCAACCCCTGATGCGCGCATTCCCGGGTGACCAGAATCCGGGGAATAACACCGGTAACACTGCCACCACTTTCCAGACAGCCGGCAGCGACAGCACCCATAAGTCCCGTATTACCACCACCGTATATTAACTCAAAGTGATTTTCTGCCAGTAACTGCCCGACGCTACGGGCATCAATTTCAAACTCGGGCAAAATGCCGGGCTGAGACCCGCAAAAAACAGCAACTGCGCCCCGGGCCCCGGACAATTCCTGCTGTGCAACCATACCGTTTGATCGGTTTTCTGGTAAATCCATTGACGTATAATTTTGCCGTAAAAATAAGGCATTTTGGAATGGACCCTGGGGCCTTCTTTGTTATCAGATGGTAAACAAGCAGGTCTAAGCAGGCAACTTTACTGATTTGCTTCTATCTGGTAAATCTCTTTCAGATTACGTCCAAGTCCGTCGAAATCTAATCCATAACCAACGACAAATTTATCTGGAATAGAAAAGCAGAGGTAATCAATATGAATGGGATGTGTCGTTGCCTCAGGTTTATTCAGCAGTGCCACTAGTTTGATAGATTTAGGCTGTGCATGCTCCAACTGAGGCAGAAAGGTGGTCATGGTCTTACCGGTATCTACAATATCCTCTACAATTACCACGTGACGATCATTCACATCTGTATCCAGCCCAATGGCGGTCAGCACCTGGCCGGAGGATTTTGTTCCCTGATAAGAGGCCAGTTTTATAAATGAGATCTCTGCATCAATGGTGAGTTCTTTAAACAGATCACTGGCGAACATAAAGGACCCATTCAAAATCGCTATAAATAATGGCTTTTTGTCTGCATAGTCGCGTGAAAGTTCTGCGGCCACTTCCTGAACCTTCGACTTGATCTCGGCCTCCGTCAGATAGGGAACAAAATTCTTACCATGTATTTGTACCATAAGAATAGATTTATAATTCTTTGCAAAAAATGATCCGATGGCAAGAGGCTTGGAAAGCATCTACAAATGGAGTCCTATAAGCGTCTTTATTCCGGCTTTACAACAAACTTTCGCCGCGCCAAGAGGAATCCTGGAATCAGTCCGCATCATGTGGCTGATTCCAGGACTACAGCGTTTCCAATTCCCGGCCCTTAGGTGCTGCACCGCGCAGATATATTTTTTGCCCCGCAGCCAGTTTGTCCTGCCGGTCTGCTTTATTGTAACTTTCCAGGCTCTTCAGGGCAACGCCTTGTTTATCGGAGATATCTCTCAAAGTTTCCCCATAACGACTGATTACGTATTCCTGCTCGCCTTTCTTAGGCTTTTTTTCAAGGAAAATTAACCCGCCCGAAGAGAGAATATCCGATTTATCGAGATCATTTATTTCCAGTAATCGATGAAAATTCAAATGATGACTGGCAGCCAAGGCCAATAAAGACTGCCCCTTAGGCGCATAGAGTACTTTTGTATGATTGATGGTAAAAACAGCAACCGGGTAAGCAGGAGGCCGCACCATTGTCTGTGCAACCCGCATAGCGGGTGCGCCGGAAGCAGGGGAAGAACGAACCTGAACCGGTATATCAATCTCAGAGGACCGGACACTGGCAGTTCCATCCATGGACTCCGGGTCCCGGTCCGAGGCACCCATGGCTAGTGAAGCTGTATTATCCGGCGCACCGGATCCCAGGTCGTTTGCCGCTAATCTTTCTGAGCCATTCTGCTGCATTTTCCCCAAGGCAATATCCACATATTGTTCCAGGTTGTAGGTTTCAATAATACGTATCAGATTCGTGGGGTAATCTTTCTCGGTTGCGTAGCCGGCTTTTTTAAGACCTATAGCCCAGTCTTTATAATCTCTGGGATTTAATAAAAACAGATCCTTGTAATAAGGGCGGTCTTTCAGAAAATCTGAATGATCTCTGTAAGATGCTTCCACTGTCGGATAAACTCTAAAACATTCGCCGCGGTGGTCATCATCATGGTAGGTTTTATCACCCTGCCATTCCGGCTTACATTTTATACCAAAGTGATTATTGGAGGCTTTGGCCAGACTACTCTGCCCACATCCTGATTCCAAAATACCCTGAGCCAAAGTAATAGAAGCAGGGACACCTGTACGGATCATCTCAGCGACCGCCAGTGCCTGGTACTGCTGAACATAAGCCTGAACCTTGGCGGACTGTGCTCCTGCCCGCCCACAAAAAGAAAAGGATAGTACAGTGACCAACAGGACTATTTTTTTCATTCGTTTTTCTTTTTAATCAGTAATAATCCGTCGCGGATTGTAAGTAATAATTGTTCAGTACGCGGATCAGCCGCAACATACTCATTAAAGGCTGTAATGGCAAGTGCATTTTTGCCCTTTACCGGTTGTTCAAAGATTTGCCCATGAAACAGCACATTATCTGCAAGGATCATCCCGCCGGGACGAAGTCGCTGTACGACCAGATCATAATAAGCTATATAATTGTTTTTGTCTGCGTCAATAAATACCAGATCCCAGGTGTAAGGCAGGCTGGGAATAATGTCCAGCGCATTACCATTATGCAAATGTATTTTATTTTTATGAATACTTTGATCAAAACTTCTTTGAGATAACTCGCCATCCGCCGGATTTATTTCCAGGGTGTGTAATTCTCCATCCGCAGTCAGGCCTTCTGCCAGACAAAGTGCACTGTACCCTGTAAAGGTACCGATCTCCAGAATATAGCGAGGCCGCAGCATCTGGCTGAAAAATGAAAGTGCCCGGCCCTGCACGTGCCCACTCAGCATATGGGGTTGTGCATGGTCGGCAAAAGTCTTTTCATTTATCGTCCGAAGCAGGGACGGTTCCGGACTGGTGATCTTTGAGGCGTAATTTTCAACAATGGGGTTAATTAAATCCATAAATATTCGGTTAAGTGAAATTAGCGACGCTTTTAGACAATGAGCTCATCCTGAAACTTTGGTCCAAATTGCCTTTCAGGATTATTACTTATTTTTACGCAACAGATCCATGGCCGGCGCACTTAAATTGATAGCTGCCCACTGCTCTGTGGTTGCAGGCCTGGAACATATCCATAAGCCCAGCCAGGTAAACAGGCCGTTAATGATAATGAGTTCAAGACCAATTTGAAAGCTACCGAACAAATCTGCCTGGAAATAATCAATCAACAGGCATAATAGTGGCGCTGCGAAACAGATATAAGGTACGTAGCGATCCTGAACTTTTCTTTTTGTGAAAATGCCAAAAGCGAAAAGACCCAGTAATGGTCCATAAGTATAGGTCGCCATTTTAAGGATAATACCGATCATCGAATTATCATTAACGATTTTGAATACCAATACCAATACCAGGAAGCTGAAAGCAACCCATAAATGTACCTTCTTTCGAATGGCCTTTTGCCGGCTTTCATCCCATTTATCCTGCCTTTTCATACCAAGAATATCTATACAGATGGAAGATGTCAGAGCAGTCATAGCCCCGTCAGCACTCGGGAATAAAGCCGAAATAAGTGCGATCAGGAAAATGATACCGATCGCCGTAGGCATATGTTCGAGCGCAATAGTGGGAAATAAGAGATCTCCCTGGGCGGATAAATGTTCCCGGGCACCATATAAATGTATAAGTCCACCCATATACAGAAACAGGGTGATAACTATTAAAAGAATAAAAGCCAGGGAGATCATATTTTTCTGTGAATCCTTCAGATTACTGACGGAAATACTTTTCTGCATCATCTCCTGATCAATGCCCGTCATAGTAATTGTAATAAAAGCGCCTGCCAGTATTTGCTTGACAAAATAGTTTTTATCGTTAAAATCCAGTCCAAAAACACGGGATAAACCCTGGTCATGCATCGCAGTCAGGCTATCTGTGATATTCATATTCATATGGTAAAGCATATAAATGCTACAGATCAGCAGGCCTGCGAGCATACAGGTGGTTTGCAACGTATCTGTCCAGACTATGGTTTTTACACCGCCTTCATAGGTATAGAGAATGATCATGACAAGAATGACGAGCGTTGTTACTGAGAAGGGAACTCCCAGCCTGTCCAAAATGACCATTTGTAAAATATTGACAACTAAATAAAGCCGGGCTGTCGCGCCGACCCACCGGGAGACAATAAAGAAAAGTGAACCGGTTTTATAAGCGGCCATCCCCATCCTGGATTGCAAATAGCCATAAATGGAGGTGAGTTTCAGTCGGTAATATAAGGGTAGTAAGACAAAAGCGATAATAACATATCCAATAACATATCCCAATGTGATTTGCAGGTAGCCAAATGCGTCATGCCCAACGGCCCCCGGTACGCTGACAAATGTGACCCCGCTAAGGGAAGTGCCGATCATGCCAAAGGCGACCAGCATCCAGTTGCTACTGCGGTTACCTATAAAAAAGGACTCATTATTGCTACCTTTGCTCGTTTTCCAGGAAACAAAAAGGAGCAATAAAAAATAAGCAAAAATGATCGTAAGTAATAAAGTAGCGGACATAACAAGTAAGATTTGGAAACAAATATAACCTTTAGAAACAAAAAATTGTTTCTAAAAGCGATTGATTTATTTTTGCAATATGGATTTACCTATCATTTGCAAACGCTTTGACGAACTGTCGCTTATAGAACTTTACCGCATTTTGCAGTTGCGTAATCAGGTTTTCTACGTAGAACAGCATTGCGATGACCTGGATCCGGATGACCGCGACCAGCAGAGCTGGCACCTGTGTATTTATGACTTGGATGTACTATGCGGGTATGCCCGGCTACTGCCTCCCGGACTGGCCTACCCGGAAATGTCCATAGGCCGGGTAGCGGTCATCAGCAGTTACCGGGGGCGAAAACTGGGTCGTTTACTGATGATGGCGTCCTTAGATTGGTGTTTCAGGCTATTTGGCCAAGGGCCCATTAAAATCAGTGCACAACTGTATTTACAGCAATTTTACGCATCTTTGGGCTTCCTACCGGTGAGTGAAGTCTATCTGGAAGCCGGTATCGAACATATTAAAATGCGCTATACCCCTGAATTAAAAGAGGCAGCTACGGAGGCAAAAGGATAAGTATACCGCCATTTAGAAATTTGAAATGGAAGAAAATGAAACAGTTTAATGTACCTAATATATATAGAAGTGATCTGATCAGTGCCATCAAAAATCAGCGTCGGATGGAGGACAAACTCAAAAAGGATTTTTCCCCGACCCTGCTTGATTTTGGAGAAGTACAGATTTATCTTGCTCGCCATTTTGGGTTTTGTTACGGAGTGGAAAATGCCATTGAGATTGCTTTTACAATTATAGAGGAGAACCCGGACAAACAAATCTATCTTTTAAGTGAAATGATCCATAACCCGCAGGTGAATGCAGATCTGGCGGAAAGAGGCGTAAAATTTCTGCAGGACACTTACGGAACTCAACTCATTGCCTTTGAGGAGATTACCGCCAACGACATTGTCGTTATACCCGCTTTTGGTACCACCCTGGAAGTAGAGCAACTGCTACGGGAAAAAGGGATACAAATCGAAAAGTACAACACCACCTGTCCTTTTGTTGAAAAAGTATGGAACCGAAGCGAACAAATCGCCCGCAAAGGTTACAGTATAGTCGTGCATGGGAAACCCCGGCATGAAGAAACCCGTGCAACTTTTTCCCACGCTTCGTCAAAAACGCCTACTGTAATTATTAATGATATGGGTGAAGCAGTAAAATTAGCTGCCTTTCTCCGGGGGGATGCGCCGATGGAAGATTTTTACACCCAGTTCCAGGGGAAATACTCTGAAGGATTTGATGTTCATAAGGATTTGCAACGTCTGGGAGTTGTCAACCAGACCACACAGCTGGCCAGCGAGACACAGGCCATATCTGACTATCTGAAAAGAACCATTCAGGATCATTACGGGTTAGCCGATGAAAAACTGGGTGAACATTTTGCGGACACCCGGGATACCTTATGTTATGCCACTAATGACAATCAGTCCGCGGTGGGTGGTATGCTGGACACAGATGCCGATTTTGCAATTGTGGTAGGAGGCTATAACAGCAGTAATACCTCACATCTGGTCGAGCTCTGCACGGAACAGTTACCCACTTACTTTATTAATCATGCCTCTAAAATCCTCTCTGGTGATGAAATTGAGACCTGTGACTGGCGCACTAAACACCTCAGCCGGGTAAAGCACTTCATTCCACAGCACCGACCCTCGAAAATCCTGATTACCAGCGGCGCAAGTTGTCCTGATTCTGTTGTAGAGGAGGTAATTTACCGGATTTTGGATCTTTTCGGTTGCGCCGAAAAAATGGAAAGTATGACCCGACAATTTTCTTAGGTTGCCCTATTAACTTAGTTTTAAGGACTTTCTTTAGCCCTTAGTCTGGGATTCCGGTCGTTTCAAATGCGCTAGATAATTATACTTCCGGAATTAAAAACTAAATCAACTGACATGCCTTCAATTTCTTAATCCGTAAATGGGTCCGGGAATCTGGCGCAAGCACTTTAATTCGTCTTTGCAGAAATCATATGCATCTATTTTAATATTATATGTCAATAGGTTCATATCTAAAATGTGGATGTTAAATTTAGGTATCATGCATTATAGTGTGTCAATCATGATATTCCAATCGATGGTATAACATTTGTTCTTACCTTTGCCACCAATTTTAAGGCTGTTGAATCAGCATTCTACTGAGGAAGGTCTTTTGTTAAACGATAGGCTTAAAGGCTTAATAAAAAGAGGGCGAACACTAGGGTTTGAGATATTGTGATGTATTTTACTAATTATCAAGTATTTATAAAACATACAACGGCCTTTTCATATTGAGTTAACTTAAATCGATCTATTTAAAAAACTGAACAGAAAAACAAAAAAAGGTAATTTTATATATAGCAACGGGCTATTATAGGACAAATTGACAATCAAAGCCCTATGCTGACCTGTTTTGCCCGTTTTTTGCAGATAGAATATAATAAAAATGAAATAAACAGTTATGGCGCAGATTTTACTTAGGACCTGATTTCAAAAACAGATCACGTGGAACACAGGAAAACCGGCTTTTACAGAGGCTGAAAGAGCACTGAATAATGGGGGTTTTCGGTAAGACAGCAAAAAACAGCGATGAAAATTATAAAGTATTAAAGAACTTTAAAGAATACTTTTTACTTTTACACATTATTATAAAGTTATAAATTTCCGTTTGGCTGTTGCAACACCGTTTTGTTGATATAGACAATTTTAGGTGTAAAATAAACGGGAATGCGTAATTTTGTAATATGGGCATTATTATAAGTGCCTGCCTGTTTTATGAATCTATTCATATTTATATTAAAGAACCGAATTATTAATAAGATTGGTCGCGGATGCAGAAAAAATTAAAATCAAAAATTGCTGAGTTTAGGGATGCAGCGATTATTAAAGAAAAGGGCCTATACCCCTATTTTAGATCTATTGAATCTGGTCAGGACACAGTAGTCTATATTGAAGGCAAGCCTGTCCTTATGTTCGGGTCCAACTCCTATTTAGGATTAACCAACCACCCCAAGATCAAGGAGGCAGCGATGAAAGCCGTGGAAAAATATGGATCAGGCTGTGCAGGCTCCCGGTTTCTTAATGGAACCTTGGACATCCATATTGAACTGGAGCGTAGACTGGCCCAATTTGTTGGTAAGGAAGATGCTTTACTTTTCAGTACCGGGTTCCAGGTGAATCTGGGCGTATTATCCTGTATTGGTGGCCGCAATGATTATTTGTTACTAGATGAGTTTAACCATGCATCCATTATTGACGGTGCCAGATTGTCTTTTGCCAAAGTATTAAAATACCGGCATAATGACATGGAAGACCTTGAACAGAAATTAAGAATATTACCTGAAGATTCCCTGAAATTACTGGCCGTTGATGGAATATTTTCCATGGAAGGCGATATTGTAAATCTCCCGGAAATCGTGAAACTCGCTGATAAATACGGTGTCAATATTTATGTGGATGATGCCCATAGCCTGGGTGTCATTGGTGAAAGAGGTGCTGGTACCGCTTCACATTTTGGACTTACAAATGAAGTCGATCTGATTATGGGTACTTTCAGTAAGTCACTTGCTTCCTTAGGCGGTTTTGTCGCCAGCGATGCTGATACGATTGATTACCTGAAGCACCGTGCCCGATCGCTGCTTTTCAGTGCGAGCATGACTCCTTCTGCTGCTGCCAGTGTAATGGCAGCACTGGATATTATAGAAACCGAACCTGAGCATATGGAAAGGTTATGGGAAAATACCAATTATGCACAGGAACTGCTCCTTGAGGCTGGATTTGATCTTGGCCGGACACAGAGTCCAATTCTACCTATTTATATCCGTAATACTGATAATACTTTTTTATTGACAAAAAAACTCCTCGAAC
Organism: Arachidicoccus sp.; assembly: GCA_035497555.1. Taxonomy (GTDB): domain Bacteria; phylum Bacteroidota; class Bacteroidia; order Chitinophagales; family Chitinophagaceae; genus Arachidicoccus. The sequence continues at coordinate 11,046 of DATJDF010000547.1, forward strand.
AGGGTGTCTTTGTCAATCCGGTCGTAGCACCAGCCGTTCCTTCAGAAGAATCACTGATCCGGTTTTCTTTAATGGCAACCCATACTTTTGCCCAGATTAAAGAGGCCGTAGAAAAGATTACTGCGATTGCACAAGAAATTGGTGTAGATCTGAAACCACATCGCGGTCTCAAAGTTTCCAAGAAAATTGTGTGAAGATTTGATACATTTTTATTTTTTAACCAAATATCCCAATGAAAAGAATAGAGCCGGTTGTTTCCAAAAAACAATTAAAGTTATTCGTTGATTTTCCGCATAATTTATATGAACACGAACCAACCTACGTTCCGGAATTGTTTATAGCGCAAAAAGATCTTCTGACACCGGGCAAACATCCTTTTTACGAAAATGCAGAAATGCAGCTTTTCCTGGCCTATGATGGTGAGAAAATAACAGGGCGGATTGCCGCCATACTGAATTTTAATCACAATAAATTCAACAACGCCAATGACGGTTTCTTTGGCTTTTTTGACTGTATTAACGACAGAGAAACAGCCGGATTACTTTTAGATGCGGCTGAAAAGTGGTTAAAAGAAAAAGGGGTAACGGACAAAATCATGGGTCCGATGAATCCTTCAACAAATGAAACCTGCGGAATGCTGGTTGATGGTTTTGAGAAACCGCCAATGGTCATGATGACCCACAACGCCTCTTATTACAAGGACCTGGTAGAGCAGCACGGTTACACGAAACAAACGGATCTGATGGCTTATTTATATCAGACCAATGATTATAATGATGCACGTATCCGCCGTTTGCAGGCCTTGGCACAAAAAAGATTAGAACACAGAAATATTGTAATCCGCAAAGTGAACATGAAGGATTTTAGTAATGAAGCGGACAAAATAAAAGCAGTTTACAATTCTGCCTGGGATAAAAACCTTGGTTTTTATCCGATGACAGACAAAGAGTTCAAATACACGGCAAAAGACCTTAAAATGATTCTTGACCCTGATTTCTGCATTGTTGCAGAGCATGAAGGACGAATTATCGGGTTTGCGCTGGCACTACCTAATATCAATGAAGTATTGATTAAAATTAAGCGTGGGCGATTATTCCCAACCGGTCTGATTAAATTACTCACCGGAAAGAGTAAAGTGACCAGCCTCAGAATTATCATGCTGGGTGTCATAGAAGGTTACCGTAAATCAGGCATTGAGATGTCCTTTTATACCACCATTATTGATGAGGTGTTAAAGAGGAAAAGGATCCGGGAAGTAGAAGCCTCCTGGGTGCTGGAAGATAATATATTAATGAACAAGGCGATTCAGGATATCAATGGAGTGCCTTATAAGCGATACAGGATATTTGAGAAAAAGATGTTATGAAGAAAAGACTATTGATCACAGGTGCGAATGGCTTTGTTGGCTCGCATCTCGTTGAGGCCTCCCTGGACAATGGTTTTGAAGTTTATGCCGCAGTAAGAAAAAATAGTGACCTTACCTATCTGAAACAGGATAGTGTTACATTGGTTTATCCAGATTACAGTAGTCCTGCCAGACTGACCGCACTACTGGATACGCATGGCATTACACATATCGCCCACGTGGCAGGAATGACCAAAGGGAAGAGCCTGGAGGATTATAACCAGGCCAACGCAACAATAACCGTCGTTTTGGCACAGGCCGCACTCGCTGCCCGCAGGCCTATTGAAAAATTTGTTTTTGTCAGTAGTCTTGCCGTAATGGGGCCAGCCCAGCCGGGTAAGCCATTGAGCGAAGGCCTGACCCCGCAACCCCTTACTTTTTATGGTAAGAGTAAATGGCTGGCAGAGCAATATTTACAGAAATACCCGCAGTTACCACTGGTGACCTTAAGGCCCACTGCTGTATACGGTCCAAGAGAAAGGGATATGCTCATGGTAATCAAAATGGTCAGAAAGGGTTGGGAACTTTATTTGGGGCGGACACCACAACAGTTGAGCTTCATATATGTTACGGATTTATGCCAGGCCATCCTGGCAGCACTAGACAGCCCACAAAGCGGACAAACCTATCTTTTAAGTGATGGCGGAGATTATGGCCGTTATGAATTTGCAAGGCTATCCAAGCAGGTTCTGCACAAAAAGACAATCCGGCTGCATTTGCCGGTGCCCATTGTGGCCGGTGTATTGGGGATTATAGAAAAGATAAGGCCCGGTAAGCTGTCTATTATTAATAAAGATAAGTTGCAGGAACTGACCGGAAGCTGGTCCTGCAATATAGATAAAGCGAAAAAGGAATTGGGGTTTACACCGAGATTCCCGCTGGAAAAAGGAATCGGAGCAACGATTCGGTGGAATATAGCTGAAAAATGGCGCTAAAGCCATTATGCTGCCAGAATTTTTGAGAAGGGTGTTTTAGGCCTTCAGGTGCCGGTGTCTTAAAATTTACAAAAATTCTAATTTAAACATTTGTTTGTTTTAAACAATTGTTTAATTTTGCAGCGAACTTTAATTCGGATTAGGATTTTTTACTAATATAACACAATAAAATAGTACTCAATGAAACAAAAAGTTCAACCCGCAGAGGGAAAGTTGGGAATATTGATTCCTGGATTAGGGGCGGTTGCCACTACATTAATTGCGGGTGTCATCGCCAGCAGAAGAGGATTAGCTGAGCCTGTTGGTTCCTTAACACAGACCGGTCATATCCGGATCGGCAAAAGAACAGATAATAACTATCCGAAAATAAAAGATTTTGTACCGGTGGCAAAACTGGATGATATTGTATTTGGTGGATGGGATGTATATGAAGATAATGTTTACCAGGCTGCAAGCCTCGCAAAGGTTTTGGATCAGCATCTGCTGGATTCAATTAAAGAAGAACTGGAGCAGATTGCACCCATGAAAGCTGTTTTTGACAAGAGTTATGTTGAAAATCTGGACGGGCACCATGTTAAAACCGGGGAAAACAAATGGGATCTGGCGCAGCAGACGATCAAGGACATCCAGGATTTTAAAGAGAAAAATGGTCTGAACCGCATCGTTGTTTTGTGGTGTGGCTCTACTGAAAAATACTTTGAAGCGTCTGCAATCCATGAAACAGTGGAAGCATTTGAAGCTGCATTGAAAAGCAATGACGAGTGGATCGCTCCGAGTATGATTTATGCATATGCCGCTTTGGTACAGGGGATTCCTTACGTAAATGGTGCTCCTAACCTGACTGTTGATACAAAAGCATTAGTTCAATTGTCAAAAGATACAAATACACCTATTGCCGGTAAAGACTTTAAAACAGGTCAAACCCTGATGAAGACGATTCTGGCACCGGGACTCGAAGCTCGTTCATTAGGCATAAGGGGTTGGTTCTCGACCAATATTCTTGGTAACAGGGATGGTCTTGTGCTTGACAAACCTGAAAATTTCAAGACCAAGGAAGTGTCCAAATTAGGGGTTCTGGAAGATATCCTGCGCCCGGATCTGCACCCTGAATTGTATGGTGATTTATACCACAAAATCCGTATTAACTATTATCCTCCACACGGTGATAACAAAGAAAGCTGGGATAATATTGACATCTTTGGCTGGCTAGGTTATCCAATGCAGATTAAGATCAATTTCCTTTGCCGCGACTCCATTTTAGCAGCACCCGTAGCATTAGATCTGGCACTGTTTGCAGATCTGGCCAAACGTGCAGGAATGAAAGGTATCCAGGAATGGTTGTCTTTCTATCTGAAATCACCACAGACCAAAGAAGGTTTGCGTCCAGAAAATGACATCTTCAAACAATTAATCAAATTACAGAATACTTTACGCTATCTGATGGGTGAAGAACTCATCACACATCTGGGTCTGGATTATTATGAAGATGAAGAGGCATAAGGTTACTATAATTTAGCTTTTTACAAGGTGCCTAACAGGCAGCAGTTTCCATCTGTTTAGAGGCCCGCAGCAGAACAGTAATGCATGTTGCAATATTTAGGCAGATGGAACCGCACCTTGTTTTAGTATAGGAATATAAATGGATTATTTTTTGTAGGAGTCTGGCAAGCTAATCCCTTCCAGGGCATTTGATCAGTGGTAAGTGAGCAGGGAGAAACATGGAACGCCGTGGCAGCACTGTATCAGCAGTGTTTAAATGGTGGATTCTCTTTGTATGGTTAATTAATGTTAAGAAGTTTTCTGTAATGGTTATTTTTTTAGCTGCCAGACAGCATAAAAAAATAAGGGTTGCGGATGCTTTTAAAATTATTTTGCAATAGAAATACGTAAGGCTATTCACTTTTTTTTGCGCAAGCAAAGAAAAGAATGTACCTAAAGATGCAGATCAATAAGTACTGCTAATAGCGCATACGGTTAGATGAAAAAACAAATGTCCTTCAAGATTAGAACAAATTTGCTCCTGCTATTTTTATGCCTGCTTACAGTGCAGGGATTAATAGCGCAAGCACCATCCCCGTCTCCTTCTATCGTGATTAAAGGCACCGTAAAAGACGCCACGACTCAGCAACCTATTGCGAATGTAAGCGTGTTTTTTAGCGGGTCTTCAGGTGTATTGACGGATTCTTCCGGCCACTATACCTTATTTGCCTCCCGTCGTTTTATAAAAGATACCCACCTCAAGTTTGTCTATGTGGGTTATAAATCCGGTTTGATAGATGTCAATTTTGAACAACCTGAACAACAGATTGACATGTTACTGGAAGAAGGTGGCCATGCCCTTGCTGATGTTACTGTAAAAAACTCCCGGGAAAGATATCGCAATAAGAACAATCCGGCAGTAGAACTGATCCGAAAAGTGATTGCCCATAAAGATGAAAACCGGATGACGGCCTATGAATCGGCCACTTATCAGGAATATGAAAAAATGGTGGTTTCAGTGAGTAATTTCTCAGAGAAACTAAAATCCAAAAAATACCTCAAAAAATACCAGTTTCTGATAAATAACGTCGATACGACTAAGGTCAAAGGCAAGAGTCTTTTACCTTTATATTTAGAAGAAACTCGCTCGGTAAATTATTACCGGAAACATCCTCAGGACAATAAAAAAATTATTACGGGATCCAATAAAGTGGATTTTGGCGAATTTATAGATACCAAGGGAGTTACCAAATATTTGGAGAGCCTTTATGCTCAGATAAATATTTATGACAACAATATCACTTTGCTATCCAACCAGTTTTTGAGTCCTATTGCCGGATCAGCCCCAACCTTTTACAAATTTTTTATCCGTGATACGGTGGAAAGAGACGGGATCAAGATTGTGCATCTTGCTTTTTCTCCAAGAAATCCACAGGATATGTTATTCAGAGGCAACCTGGATATCACCCTGGACGGTCACTATGCCATCCAGCGTGCCCGACTCTTCTCGCCTATTGGCATTAACCTGAATTTCCTAAGATCCATGAATATCTCTCTGGATTTTGTGAAGCGCCCGGATGGCCGTTACCTGCTGACCAAGAGTGATATGATGGCAGATTTCGGGATCTCAAAAAAAGGCATGGGCCTCTATGGTGAAAGAGTGATTGCCCTGCAGGATTTTAAAACAGGTATGACCTTAAATGACTCCATTTTTGACGGTATGCCAACAGAAAAAAAAGACTCTGCTGATTACCGGGGCGAGGACTACTGGGCCACGAATCGTTTTGATACCTTGTCTACAGCAGAATCCAAAACCTATTCCAACGTGGACAGTCTTAAAAACCTGAAGTCCTTTAAAAGAACGATGGACTGGATAACCTTGTTATTTGCCGGTTACAAGCAGTTAGGACCTGCAGAGATCGGACCTGCAAATACCTTTTACAGTTTTAACCCGGTTGAAGGTTTTCGGCTACGTGTGGGTGGGAGAACCACTCCAAAACTTAGCAAAAGATATTATTTTGAAGGTTACGGAGCTTACGGGTTCGGCGACCAGAAATTCAAATATTTTGGGAGTGCCACTTATTCCCTGAACAATAAATCCATTTACCAGTTCCCGCAGCATTATTTCCGGGTCAGCTATCAGCATGACACCAAAATACCGGGACAGGAATTGCAATTTGTTCAGGAAGATAATTTCTTCCTATCCTTCAAAAGGGGTAACAACGATAAATGGTTGTACAATGATTTCTTCAATATCAACTATAAGCGGGAATTTGAAAATAATTTCTCTTATGAGATGAATCTCCGCTATTGGAAGCAGGCTCCTGCAGGTAGTCTGGATTTTAACTACCAGGGATCACAGCCAGGTTTACTCCGCTCTGCCGAAAGTATCACCACGGGTGAAGCCGGGATTACTTTAAGATACGCTCCGCATGAAGTCTTTTATCAGGGAAAGCTCTATAGAGTTCCGCTTATCAATAAATATCCGATATTCCAATTACGGTATACGGCGGGTATAAATGGGCTTTTTGGCGGAGATTATACCTATCACAATTTTGGAGCAAGTATATTCAAGCGTTTTTATCTCTCTCAGTTCGGTTATACAGATATGACACTGGACGGCGGGTATATTGCCGGGACAGTGCCTTATCCCCTTTTATCGCTGCCCAAGGCCAATCAGACTTATGCCTATCAGCTGAATTCCTATAACCTGATGAATTTCCTGGAATTTGCCAGTGATCATTATGTAAGTGTTATGGCCGATCATTATTTTAATGGTTTCATTCTCAATAAAATACCATTATTACGCCGTTTAAAATGGCGTAGTGTCATAGAGGGAAAGGCACTGTTTGGCGGATTACGGGATGAAAACAATCCGTTAAAGAATCCGGATCAGATGAAATTTCCATTTACTAATGGCCAAATGAGTACCTTTGCATTGAGTAACGAACCGTATTTTGAAGCGGGTTTCGGGATCATGAATATATTTAAATTGCTTCGGGTGGATTATATCCGCCGGTTTACCTATATGGACCATCCCGAGATTCCAAAATGGGGCATTCGTTTTAGAATAAAATTTGATTTTTGATGAGGCAGAAAATGTGGCGAGTGGACCCATTCCAGGCGCAAATCCGTAGAATTGAAATGACAGACTACCCTGGTTTGGATAAGATAAAAAATCGACCTATTCGCATTTGGGGCAAAATGCATTTAAAGCATTTGTTACTATTAGGTCTATTTTTGCAGATGGGTATGGCATTATGGGCGCAAAAGACGATTAGCCGGGAAGGAATGGATTACCCGATTCCGCCAAAGGTAGAGAACCGAATGTTCTTTTTACAGCGAACCCCAAATACAAACACGATCGCCTGTGATCTGAACGTAGACAATGATGGCAAAATAAATCTGGATCAGCCACTCACAACTTACTGGTTGCGATATGGTGATTCACCTGAAGGCCCGAAGAAGTCGCTGAACTTTATACAGCGGCATTTTGCATATGGGCTGGATATTAAACCACAGGGAACCGGTAAATACGAATTCTGGTTTGTGTCCTATAAAAAATATCATATGTATCTGCTGCATACGAAAGATAATCAGTGGCGTGTATATGGTAAAATAAACAACCGGTTGACGGTGCTCAGCAGCATCTTCATCTATATTAAAGGGGGAAGTTTCTGGAATCCGCATGTGTTATATGTTGAATTGCGGGGAAAGGATCTTTCTACCGGCAAAGTTGAAGTTGAACGGCTGCGGGATGTAAAAAAAGAAGAAACGCCCGCTGGATAGCGCAGAACTTCTTAATTTAATTAATTGATTTATAAAAACTGAGGATTATGGCAAAGAATTTTGTTTCTAACTCTACCGAGTCCACCAGGATGTTCAAGAGTAGTCTTATGGAAGGACTCTCAAAGGTGCATTTTTCAGTTCCCCTATTTATATTTATTCCGCTCATTGGTATATTCATCTACCGGGTATTCGGTGTTTTTCACAGTAGCTTCCTTTACTTTCTGGGCTATTATGCACTGGGCCTGCTGATATGGACCTTGACTGAATACACGTTGCACCGATTCATATTTCATTTTCATCCCAGCTCGAATTGGGGAAAGCGGATCCATTTTATTTTTCACGGCGTACATCATGACTATCCGCGCGATAAAATGCGACTGGTTATGCCACCTTCTGTAAGTATTCCGCTGGCAATCTTGTTTTATTTTTTATTTAGCCTGATTTTATCTGAAGCTGCATTGAATGCATTTTTTCCAGGATTCTTAACCGGTTATTTAATTTATGATATGATGCATTACGCAATGCATCACCATAATTTTAAATCGCCGTTGATGAAAAGAATCAAACAGCATCATATGCTCCATCATTATCAGAACGAAGAAAAAGGCTTTGGAGTGAGCTCCGCATTGTGGGATATGATATTTGTATCCGGATTTCCCAAAAAGAAGCAGCCCCCTACGCCAGCGCAGGAATTCGAAAAGCAGGAAACATAAAAATAACAAGACTGAATTTAACTTTGGAGGAAAGGAAATTTTCGGATTGCATCAATCGGCCATAGGAATCCTAATGGCACCCTGGGCTGTTTCCATCCCGATTTAACAATAAAGATATTTTTCTAAAAAATATTTGCGTAACCAACAAGTTACACTTATCTTTGAGTAACCTAAAAGTTACAAATCATGATGAAAACAATTCGGCACCAATTTTACTTTGAACAGCCGCCTGAAGTTGTCTGGGCATATCTTACGCAGCCTGAATTAATGGCCCTCTGGCTAATGAAATCAAATTTTAAACTGGAGATGGGATATGAATTTCAATTCCGGACCGGCCCGATGCCGCAATTAAATATTGACGGCATTTTCCATTGTAAAGTGCAGGAGATAATCCCCTGTAAAAAGTTGGTTTATTCCTGGCAGTGCGGCCCCGGGGAAGGAAAAATCGAGGTAGATTCCTTAGTGGTCTGGCAATTAAATGCTAAGGATAACGGTACGGAATTATTACTCGAACATAGTGGGTTCAGAGAAATTGCCGATCTTGATTTGTACAACGGCTTCAATGAAGGCTGGGTTAAAAATGTGCAGAAGATCATGGATCTTTTAAAGGAAAAATAATGAAGGAAACAACACTGGACGTATTCCAGGTGATTGCAGATCCCAGCAGAAGAAAAATGCTGGCACTGCTTACTGAAGAAAGTCTATCTATTAACGGCTTGGCGGAAAACTTTTCCATGAGCCGGCCTGCCGTCTCCAAACACGTGAAAGTCCTGTATCAGGCGGGATTTATTTCTATCAGTGACGTTGGCAGAGAGCGCTTTTGTTCCCTGAAACCCGATGGATTTAAAGCGCTCCAGTCCTGGCTGGCCTACTTTGACCAGTTCTGGTCTTCGAGACTCAATAAGTTAGATGCGTTATTAAAAACCCGAAGAGCAGATTAATCCGCCAATGGAATCATCACTAATCATTCAACTGAGAAGGGGTGATTGAAGTTCTATTTTCGAAATACAAAATATTTCAGTAACGGAAAATTATAGCAGAACCGGACAATAAGGCCTACCGTAAGGCGACTGACAAACTTATTGATAAACAATTTTTCCACAAACAAATAGGTGCCAAACGTGTTAAGTAGCAGGCTTCCTGTCCAGACCAGGAAAAAACGGAAGACTTGATGGCTTTTCTTATGTTCGAAACTTTTAAAAGCAAAGTTCCGGTTCATCAAAAAGTTGATGACGCCACCTGTAATTACACCAGCACTGGTAGATATAATAATATTTTGGTGTAACACCACCGAGCAGATGGTAAAAACTGACAGGTCAACAATCGTTGAACTGAGCGATGACAGTTCTGACTTGAGAAATTGAAGGATACTTACTTTTCTTTTATGTTCCAAAGCGGATGCGTTTTATGATAAATTGGCGTACTGCGTATATACTTTTAGAATAATCTACTCCCCCGGATTTGAGGGGGACAATCTTACCTCGTTCATGACCTTAGTAGCCCTGGTAAATCCTGAAGCGATTGTAGCGGCGTAATTGAGGGAACTTCATCCTTATTCACACTATTTTCTGCCCCCATACCTGCAGCTATTTGTGGTATCAAGGGTAACGCTGCTTCAGATGCTGTCGAATCAGCCCAACCACGACCCTGTAGCCAATATCCACTACAGCCAATAGAAAGGGCAGGCAGCATGTCTTTCTGATAAGAATCTCCAATAACGACAACATTTTCGGCTGCCAGTTGTAACCGCTCACAGGCCACGGTAAATATTGCCGGATCGGGTTTTTTTACGCCCACAACCGCAGATTCAACGACCGTTTCAAAAATTGCGGTTAATTCAAAATCCTGAAGGACCGTGGTTAGATTACCATAGAAATTAGACACCAGTGCCAGGCGGTATGTCAGTTTTAACTGCCGTAGTAAATCTGAATGCAACAGACAATTATGTTTGGCAAACTGGTAAGCAGCCCTTGCCACTTCCAGCTGCCCTTTCAAATGAAATTCTATACCGTTG
>DATJDF010000548.1:0-3501 GCA_035497555.1 Arachidicoccus sp.
CCTCCGATCATGCCTGGATTGCCACTCAGAGTGGTTATTTGTTGGAGGTCTATTTAGATAAATCGTTTACTGTCTCGCTAAAAGCATATCATTACCCGGACAAACAATTTCGAAAACTGATTGGGGACCGGGCCGGAAATATCTGGTGTGCTACACAGAAAGGTCTGAGTATGCTAACGGCTGAATACCTAAACAAAATTGAATTGCCGCCACCCTATGCGCTTCAACAAATTACTGCGATTGCCTATGGCACGAAAGACATCCTTTGGATCGCTCAGAACAGGAATCTTTATCGTGTTTCATTAAGTGCGGTACATCCTTTAATGCAACGAGTGTACCAGGCGCCGGCGCCGATTTCCTGTTTGTTCAATGATCGGGAAAATCGATTATGGATGGGGACTATGGGAAAGGGATTGAGCTATCGGACAGAACAGGGGAGTATTATTAAGGCAGAAGAAATCGAATCAATTAAAAACGGAAATATTCTGAGTATTTCCGGAACTTCTGACCGGTTGTGGGTTGCCGCTCTGACGGGCGTTTATGAGCTGGCCTATCCGGATAAACAAAGGAAAGCTGTTCATTTGATTAAGCATCACAATAAACAATCAGGCATAGGGAGTGATTATGTTTATTTTCTTTTTCCAGATCGCAAAGGACAAATTTGGATGGCTACGGATGGTGCGGGCATCTGTATGTATTCAGGAGATAATTACCATCATTGGGAAAATTTGGATAGAGGTGACGAGAAAGTGGTTTATAGTATAACGGAAGACATGAGTGGCGATATCTGGGCCGGCGCTTATTATAAAGGGCTTTACTATTTTAATCATAATCAATGGAAAGCTATGAAGCAGGAGAACGAAACAGATGCAAATGTTTCAGCCGTTACTGCAAATGCCTCCGGCCAGGTAATGGCAGTATATGAACGTTGCATTGATGAATGGTATCCTAATAGTAGGCAGTTCCGGCACTATAATTACAGGCTTGACTTGGGTATAGACAGTACCACAAGCGTGTTAAATTGTGTTGCTAAAGATTTCCAGGGAAATGTATATATTCCGTTTGAGCATGGACTGCTTATTTTCAACAACCAGAGCAAAATTTATGATATTACTCCTGGAGTTCAGATTACGGACATTCAGGTTTTAACAAAGCCACTCAAGAAACAAAAAAAGGAATTCAATTATGATGAAAATTATTTCACATTTAAATTTGAAGGTATCAGTTTCACAAATCCGGAGCGACTTAACTACCGGTATAAGCTGGAAGGATTAGGCGATAAATGGATTGCTACTCATGATGAGTCAATCACATTTCCAAAACTGCCATCAGGAAATTATACCTTTCGAGTACAAGCTGCATTAGATGGATCTTTTGGCTATGCAAAAGAGGATACTTTTTCCTTTACAATCAATGAGCCGTTGTGGAAGCGCTCCTGGTTCCTGATTTTGTTAGGATGTCTGGCTTTCTTTGTTGTTTATTGGTTAATAAAGCTCAGGGAAAAGAGACAAAAGAAGTTGGTACAGTTAGAGCAGGAAAGAATGAATTTCGAATATGAACATTTAAAGAGCCAGGTAAATCCCCATTTTTTATTCAATAGTTTAAATACGTTAAGTAACCTTATCGAAGAAGATGGGGCTGCCGCGGTATCTTATACGGAGCGACTGTCTGATTTATATAAAAATATACTTGCTTATAGAAACCGGGATTTAATTACGCTAAAAGAGGATTGGGAAATATTGTCGAACTACTTGTTTGTTCAGCAATGCAGGTTTGGTAATGCATTTCAGGTTCAGTTTGATGTATCCGAAGAATTATTAAAGACAAAGAAAATTGTTCCCATGTGCCTGCAAATGCTGGTAGAAAATGCAATTAAGCATAATATCGTTTCATTAACCCAACCCCTTCGGATAAAGATTTGGTCTGATAAAGATGAAATTATTGCAAGCAATCCATTGCAACCCAAGGTAAGTAAAGAGGACGGATCAGGATTGGGTTTGATAAACATTAGTAATCGCTATCATCTTTTAACAAAACGAGAAGTTGTTTTTGGGCCAAATGAAAAAGAATTTGTAGTCAGAATACCTTTATTGTAACCTCGCAGAATTATCGAAATATATAAATGGGATTTCATGAATCGGATTATGTTTAAACAGAATGAAAGTAATGCGGTTTCCTTAAACAATGACCTGTTCGCCGAAAAGCGAATTAGGGCAATTATCATTGAGGACGAAGCTCCCGCGTATAACCGCCTTTGTAAATTACTGGACCAGGTGGCTCCTGAACAAATCGAAATATTGGACCGGTTGGAGAGTATTACTGCCGCTAGAAAGTGGTTCGCTGAAAACCCGTGTCCCGATTTGCTTTTCATGGATATTCACCTGGCTGATGGCTCCTGCTTTGATTTATTGAAATATATAGTTATCGACTGTCCTATCATCTTTACTACGGCTTATGATCAATACACTCTTGAGGCCTTTAAGACTTATGGAATTGATTATTTATTGAAACCGGTGAAAAAAGAAGACTTGCTCCGTGCTCTTCGAAAGTTTAATCGTTTTGAACGGATTTTTGGATCAGTTGAACCCATAAATGAAGGGATAACCCACCCCAATCCAGAATATAAAAAACGTTTTATTATTCGATATGGTGAGCATATTAAAACGCTTGACGTGGGCGATATAGCCTATTGTTTCAGTACCAATAAATCCACGTGTGCCCGCACTTTTACCGGGCAGACTTATCCTTTAGACTATAATCTGGATGCGCTGGAAGAAATGCTTGATCCCGTAAATTTTTTTAGGGTCAATCGCCAGTATCTCACGCATATTCGTGCCATTGATGAAATGAAAACCTACAGCAAAGGCCGGGTTTTTGTTTCCCTGAATCCGCCCTGTGAAGAAAGCTTAATCGTGAGCTCTGAAAAATCAGCCAAATTCAAACGCTGGCTGGGAGGAGAATTATAAATTTCTTTTTATGCGAAAGGTCTGACCTCTATTTGATTTTCCTTTTCATCCTCTTTATTTCCCACTTTAGCTCTTTTCATACCTAAAAATGGACCGGCAGATATATTTTTGGTAAATAATGAAAAATCAGCCTGCTTAAGCCATTTGGTGGATCCCATTAGCTCCCTGGTTGCGATTATTATTTATCATTATACAACAGTTTTAATGTTTAATCTCCGATAAATCGGAATGGGAGTTTATGAAGCGTAGATTCATATGGATTGTTTTTTTTATTCTTATTCTGATTAGTGGCTCGATTGCTTTCTGGCTATGGAACAGGCCACCTGAACGAATAGAAGCAATACAAGGAGCCACCATTTCCGTAGATTCATTATGTGCTGCATTTAATTTAGATGAATCTGCAGCCAACAAAGAATTTTTGAATAAGGCGATAAACATAACCGGAAAGGTGAATGAAATTATTCATAACCTGGACGGCGGATTGATGGTTGTTATAGTGGATATCACTTTAACAGCGGAAGTGCAATGTGCTTTC
>DATJDF010000549.1:0-4158 GCA_035497555.1 Arachidicoccus sp.
CTCAGATAGTGGTAGCTTCTCTAACACAATGGAATACGCCTTTGATGATTGGACAGTCGGTCAGCTTGCAAAAGCTTTAGGCAAAGACGATCTCTACCAAAAGTTTAATGAACGTGGTTCTTGGTGGAAAAATGCCATTGACAGTGACGGCTATTGTCATATGAGATCAAGTAACGGGACCTGGAGTCCGCATTTCGATCCTGTTTTAAGTGGAGCAAGCAGTGAATATGTGGAGGCCAACGGGTGGCAGATGAGCTATTTTGTGCCGCAGGATATAAATGCACTTATCCAAATGACCGGCACACAAAAATTTATCGACAGGTTGGAATGGGGCTTTAAAAAAAGTGAGCCCTGGCGTTATAACGGTCCTAATAAAGCGTACTGGACCTGCCCGGTCAATCAGGGTAATGAACAAACGATGCACCTTCCTTTCTTATTTAACTATGCAGGCAAACCCTGGTTAACCCAGAAATGGAGCCGCTCCGTTCTTGACAGATACTATGGAAAAGGAGTCAGTAATGCCTACCTCGGAGATGAGGACCAGGGACAGATGAGCGCCTGGTTCGTTATGGCAGCTATAGGTCTATTTCAGACCGACGGGGGAAACAGTGTACGGCCCACCTATGAAATCGGCAGCCCTATTTTTGACAAAATTGAAATTGACCTGGGGGGAAGATATGGTCGGGGAAAGAAGTTTACTATTATCGCCGAAAATGCCTCTTTTGACAATATCTATGTGCAAAGCGCGGTGCTGAACGGGAAGAAATTGAGCTCTTTTAAATTTCCTGCAAAAGACCTACTTGCCGGTGGTTCCCTAAAACTAATAATGGGGCCAGCGCCCAATAAAGGATGGGGCCTGCAGAAAAAATAAGTTACTAAAGGCTTGATGTGGAAGCGCTTTAAGTTAGAAAACAAAAACCTTTAAGATTTTTTTGGCTATTTCAGATAATGTATATACTTTCACGTTGGAATGTATGAACATACTATTGTTCACGCAGTATTTGGACCAAATTTAATTACTTTATTTTTTGAAATTAGCTTGGCAGATGAATGGCCGTATTCGACTGTATTTTTCGTTGCTGGCAGAATAACGGATTTTTAAAACAGAAAGGATAAAAGCGCATTAATTACAGGAGATAAATACCGAACTAATAAATTTTTTCCGTTTAGAGATAGTTACTTGCATTACATCAAAAGACTTCATATGAAACGTTAGCTATAAATAGTTTTGATTCTTGGGACATTTAGTATGTTCAAACATCTGTATATATAAAATTTTGTATCATTTTTTACTGTTCAAATCCTCATTATGAAATTAAATCGATTTAAACAAAGCCATTTTTTGCTTGCTCTTATGATAACAATCTTTTGCTTCCTGCAAAAAGCAAGAGGCCAAACGAAGGAGGTTATTGTAAAGGGAACTATTATGGCTACTGATTCCACGCCCATTGTAGGTGCAACCATCTCCCTGCAAGGAAAATCAGCTTTAGGTAAAGGGCACACGTTGTCTGATGATAACGGTCAATTTGAACTGATTGCTCCGCCAGAAGGCAGCTTGGTCATCAGTTATATTGGTTACCAGAATAGGGTACTTCCTATTAATCACCAGACAGAACTCTGGATCTACATGAACCTGGATAGCTCTAAACTGGAAGAAGTGGCAGTAGTCGCCTACGGTACACAGAAAAAGTCCAGTATGGTGAGCTCTATCACCACCCTGAATCCTAAAGAGATCAAAGGTCCAACCAGTAACCTTACGACAATGCTGGCAGGCAGGGTAGCGGGTATGATTGCTTTTCAGAGGAGTGGTGAGCCAGGTAATGATAATGCCCAGTTTTTTATCAGAGGGATTACCACTTTCGGAAGTGGAAAAGTAAATCCCTTAATATTAATTGACGGCATGGAGTCTACTTCCACGGACCTGGCACGTTTACAACCAGATGACATATCCGGTTTTTCTGTCCTGAAAGACGCTTCGGCGTCCTCCCTGTATGGCGCCCGGGGTGCCAACGGTGTGGTTTTGGTTACGACTAAAAACGGCGTAGGGGGCAGAACGAAGTTTAGTGTTCGCATGGAAAACTCTGTTTCATCCAATACCCAGAACTTTAAACTGGCAGATAATATCGATTATATGAAACTTGCCAATGAAGCGGTACTTACCCGTAATCCTATTGGTATTTTACCTTATTCCCAAACCAAAATTGATCATACGATAGCAGGCGATAATCCATATTTATACCCGAATAATGACTGGATAAAATTATTAATCCGTGATTATACGATCAACCAAAGGGTGAATGCCAATGCTTCCGGCGGTGGTCAGGCTGCACAGTATTATATATCCGCTACTTACAATCAGGACAACGGCGTCCTTAAGTCGGATAAACAAAATAATTTTGATAATAATATTAAGCTCAGAACCATCGGGGTAAGAACCAATGTAACCGTAAAGCTTACGCCTTCGACCAAAGCGGTGGTTAGAACTTCCGGTACTTTTGATGATTATAATGGTCCTAACGGCGGTGGCGCAAAGATATTCAAACAGGCACTTTCTTCGAATCCGGTGTTATTCCCCGCGATTTTTCCTGCTTCGGATCTGCCCAATGTGCATCACCCTTTATTTGGTAATGCGATACTCAGCGGTAAGGATAATGTCTATAATAATCCTTATGCCACTATGGTGTCCGGATTTCAACAATACAATACCTCTACCCTCAATGTACAACTTGAGTTAAATCAGGATCTGAAATTTTTTACGCCGGGGCTAAACTTGCGCGGTATGGCCTATACACAGCGGTATTCCTATTTTACGCTGAACCGGCAGTATAACCCTTTCTTCTATGAAGCCACTGCGACCAATACTGATCCCAAAGGCTATCAGTTATCCTTACTCAATGAACAGTCTGCCACAGAATACCTGAACTATAATGAGGGGAAGAAGGTTGTCAATACCACAACCTATGCTGAAGTAGCACTCAACTATAATCATACCTTTAATAAAGTTCATGAAGTAGGGGGAATGCTTATTACAACGCTACGCAATTACCTGAACGGGAATGCAGGCGATCTACAGACTTCTTTACCCTTTAGGAACCTTGGCCTGTCCGGAAGGTTTACCTATGGTTATGACAGCCGTTATTTGTTTGAAGCCAACTTCGGGTACAACGGGTCGGAAAGATTTGCTGCCAGCCAACGCTACGGGTTCTTTCCTTCCATCGGCGGTGCCTGGAATGTGAGTAATGAAAAATTCTTCAGCCCCTTATTGGATGTTGTTTCCAAACTTAAGTTTCGGGCAACCTATGGTCTGGTTGGTAATGACCAGATCGGTGATGATGATGACCGTTTTTTTTACTTATCTAATGTCAATCTAAATAATGGTGACCGTGGAGCCTACTTTGGAAAGGACTTTGGTTATTTCAGACCGGGTGTTTCCATCTCCCGTTACGCCAATGACCTCATTACCTGGGAGGAGGCTAAAACCACCAATATCGGGATGGACCTGACTTTATTTAAGTATTTCAATATTGTCGTGGACGCCTATAAACAACATAGAAGCAATATTCTGATGACCAGGGCTTATATCCCGACTACCATGGGCTTAACGGCTGATGTAAATGCCAATGTGGGCGTCGCAGAAGGCAAAGGTCTCGATATATCGCTGGATTATAACAGGACCTTTGGTAAATCCTGGTTGCAGCTTCGTTCCACCTTTACCTATGCCGTCAGTAATCTGCTGGTTAATGAAGAGCCGGAGTATCCGGCGAGCATGTGGTATCTATCCAGGGTAGGTCATCCGCTCTCTGAGATTTACGGCCTGATCGCGGAAAGACTTTTTGTTGACGATGAAGAAGTCACAAATTCCCCTCCGCAAAACTACGGCGAAGTAGCTGGCGGTGATATTAAATACAGAGATCTGAACGGCGATGGTGAAATCACCGACAATGACAGAATTAACGGATTAGGTTATCCGACTACACCGGAGATCAACTATGGATTTGGTTTTTCATACGGTTACAAGACCCTGGACATCAGTGTCTTTTTTCAGGGATCCGCCAGATCCTCCTTTATGATCGATCCTAAAGCAATTACCCCTTTTGTCACAGACGGTTCTAATCAACACGGTCTGTTGGATGTCATTGCGAAGGACCACTGGTCAGA
>DATJDF010000550.1:0-9764 GCA_035497555.1 Arachidicoccus sp.
GGTGTAATGTCGGCGCATCTGTAATCAGATCGGGCCGGTCATGAAAAGCATCGAACAGATCGATGAGTGGAACATTATTTATTTGAGCGACCTGTTCAATACGCTTTTGCAAATCCCTATACCAGCTGAAAGTACTTGACAGGAATCTTGGATGACCTGTAAAGATGGGGGTCATTTTACAGATATAAATTTTGGCACTGGGATTACTATGACGAAAAGTATCGATTAACCAATTATAATCGGGGATAAAATCGTCACGAAAATTGGGAAAATCCCGAGGATCGGTGTCATTTAAGCCTAAATGAATAATGACAATGTCGGCCTTTAAAGCAATGGCCTTTCGAAACTCCGGGGTTTTGAAATAGGGCCGGTGGCCCTTTCTAAGCAGTGTTGCGCCACTGTGCCCAAAATTCTCGACCTTGTAATTCGGCCCCAGCTTCTCCTGTAGTAATGCGGGATACGACCGGGTCGCCGGATCCTTTAAGCCATACCCAAAGGTGACTGAATTACCGACACAGGCGATTTTAATCGGTGAGTTTTGCGTTTTTCCAACGGTGGAAAGTATCAGCATGATCCCAATCAGCAGAACAGTGAAAGATATTTGCTTTTGCTGTAGTCTTAAGTCCATTGTAAATTTCTTTTATTCTTTGTAATCATTTGCCGTAGGGCGGAGATAAATTAACTGTATTATCAAGGCGGCCAGTACGACGATCGACAGTAGTGCAAAATCCCGCCCCAGGTGCCCTCCATCTGTGGACCGCCCGAGGAGGTCTGTAATAAAGGCACCTGAAAAGACGCCGACCATGTTCATCAATCCATAGGCAGTTGCCCTGTATTTTGGGGCAACAAACTGGCAGAGAATCGGCATATTATTGGCATCAAACATGCCAAATCCTAATCCAAAACAGATACCGGCAGCCAGTAAAACCCCCAGGCTATGCCCAAAACCCATAAATAATAATGCGGGTATCGTTAAGGCTAGTCCAATAGCACTGGTAAATATGCGACCCCTGATGTTTTTCTGGACCCACCGATCAGATAAAATCCCTCCTATTAATACACCGATAAATGAGGCGGTAGCAATGGTGATCGTAGAGAGCGGTCCTGCTTTCGACATCGGCATGTCCAGGTGATGTGCAAACAGGGTAGGAAGCCAGTTTTTAGTGGCCCAGCCGGGCAGGCTGGGTACAGCAAAATACATAAGAATGATCCAGAATGCCATATTTGAAAAGAGGACCGCCATGCCTTTGAGCAAGGGCAGTTTTGGCTTTAAAGTACTTTGACCAGGCAGCTCATAACGATTTTTCTTTTCTCTGAGCAGCACGATTAATACAAGTGCATATAAGATACCAACGAGTCCAAAAGAATGAAAAGTGAAATGCCATGTGTAATTAGCCGCGATGGTCGCACCAAAGCCTCCCAGGGCCGAACCGAGATAGAGTCCGGTCATATGAATGCCGATGGCCAGTGAACGTGTTTTCTTTTCATGGAAATCCGCAATAAGCGACAGTGCAGCCGGGATATATAAAGCTTCGCTTACACCCATCACTGCCCGTAACCAGTATAATTGATTAAAAGTGTTTGCATAGCCCATACCAAAAGTGACACCGGACCAAACCAAAAGACTGCCCACAATCAGCCATTTGCGATTAATCCGGTCGGCAATAACTCCTGCTACCGGGCTCATAAGTCCGTAAATCCAAAGGAAAATTCCCATCAGATAGCCAAAGTTGGTGGCCAGATTCAGTTCCTTTATATCTACCTGGATGGCAGGCCGCATAGTGGATAACATCTGCCTGTCTAGATAGTTCAGCAGACCGACGCCCCATAGGAGACCGACCAGAAGCCAGGGATAATATTTTTTTTGCTGCATAGGGGTGGTTTGGCTTTGCACTAATTTATTTTATGGGTAATAACAGCGGGAGTACGCACACCGGCCCGGATTTCGCCGCTGGGAATAATGACCAGATTTTCAAAACGGACGGCGGTGGTAGTCACCTGTGATGGAAAAGGAATGGAATCTGCGCGGATCCATTGTTCCTTATCCAGGTCGTAAGCCAAAACAATGGGTGAGAAGCCGGGATGCGCTTCTTGTAAACTGTTTTTTTCCAAAATAAGGATTTGCCGTCTCTTTTCATCTTTTTCCCGCGCAATGGCTAATATAAATTGTTCTGTTTTGTGGAAAGTGGCACCCTGATCGCCTCCATAAACCATCAATTTGTTGCCTACTAAAAGCCCGGTCTGTGCAGAAAGCGCATAGGGTAAAGCAGGTTTTTTCATCCACTTCTTTTTATGTATATCATATGCATCCACTGCTGCATATAAAGAACTAGTGCTGTCTTTATTAGCTTTCCTGCCGCCAACCAGGTAGAGCTGGCCTTGCTTAGGAAGCCCATAAAGTAGACCGTAGGCCACCGCTCGTGGCAGGTCCGGTAATTGTTGCCAACCTGATCCAAGACTGTCCAGATTCAGTTGTAATAACTGGTCAGACGTGCCTGTGGGTCCACCACCACCGGCAAAATAGAGGGTATTTTCAATAGCTGCCAACATGCCTGCAGAGGAAGGAAAGGGTAGATCAGGTAAGTGCTTAATAATTAACTGATCGTTGGTTGTATCTATATTTAGCAAGAGGACTTTATTTAGAAGTCCGGTTTCATTTTCTCCACCGGCCACTATTATCCCTTTCGCTGTTGTGCAGTTGGCACTATAAGCAACACTATAGGGCAATTCATACTTTTTCTGTAATAGCTGTAAAGTGTCTTTATTCGCTGCCGACACGATTTTATAAATAAACAGCTGGTTGTAATAGCTTTTTTTTCCACCAGCCCACGGAAAACCACCCGCGAAATTTGATCCGCCACCGATTAGAAGATAATGATGGCTTATTCCCGTAACCGGGCCGGCCAGGCCCAAGGAGGGTTGGCCGGCGCTGTCATCAGGTAAATGCCCGCTAATATACCAATTTGTTGATTTAGGTTCAGTTTGCTGCATAGTAGTATTAGACCCACCGCATGATAGAAGTGTCATGTAAGTTAATAGGGAACAGGTGATGGGTAGGAATCTTATTCGCATAAATATAATTGTTACTTCCTTAACTCGACTTGAAGGTGTCAAAACCAATAGCCTGCGCATCTTTTTTAAAACTTTCAAATGCCTCCTGGTTCATATTTGTAATGGGTAACCGGAATTCGCCACAATCCAGTCCGATGAGCTTCATATAGGCTTTGCCCGTTGCAATGCCTCCGTATTTTCCCAGAAGCCGGATCATATCGATCGACTTTTGTTGAAGTGAAGCTGCCCGCTGGAGATCACCCTGGTCAAAAGCAGTAATCATATCTTTATAAAGTGGAGCCGCATAATTATAGGTACTGCCGATCGCGGTTTTTGTCCCAAGTGGTAAGGAGGAAAGCATATTTTCGTCCCTGCCCCAGAGCATATTATATCTCCCATTCTCAATATTCATGCAGGACTCAAAATCCATGAAATCTTCGTGGGTGTATTTTATTCCCCCGAAGTTAGGGATGCTCCCGTCGATGGATTTCAGTAAATCATACATGGCAATATTACAACCATTTAGGACGGGGATATGATAGTAATAAAAGGTGGTTTTGGGGACACTGGCGGCTATTTTGCGACAAAGCTCCGCAAGCACATGTGGCGAGGCCGGCTTAAAATAATAAGGCGCGGTAAATGCAATGCCGTATAAGTCTCTGGCTTCTACCTCTTTTGCCAGGTGGATGCAATCAGCAATGCAGGTGCCACCCACCAGGGTAATTACGTGGAAATCAGGATCTGCATTGGTTGCCTGCGCCCAGGCGTCCAGAAGTAATATTTTTTCCTCAAGTGTGAGGGAGGGGCCTTCTCCGGTAGATCCGGCGATAAAGGCGCCGTTTACTCCGTTGCGTTTCAACAGTGCGTAATAATCTTTAATCGCTGAGAGATTGAGCGAGCCGTCTGGCTGCATGGGCGTAAATGGGGCAGCGATTAATCCGTTTAATTTTGATAACATATGTAATTGAATATTGTATAAATTTAGTCAATTTTAAGGAGGCGGTAGCCGCCTTAAAATTTTGGATAGCCGGGGTTTTGTACAAGGTCTCTGTTATTGGTCAGAGAATTCAGGTCAATAGGCCAGAGAAGTTTGTAGGCTTCACTGCTCTTGAGAGACGTGTGTTCATAAACGTATTGATCTCCCATACTCCTTAAGTCATACCATCTTTTCCCCTCCAGTAGAAACTCCAGTAAGCGCTCTTGTAATACAGCTTCTTTTGGATCTGTATCTACGGGCTGGTTCGGATAACCCTGGATAAGGGGGTTGTAATTGGACCCAAACGCCCTCTGCCGAACTTCGTTTATTTCCTGCTTGGGACTGGTGCCTATTATGATTTCTGCAGTAGCTTTTAACAGTAATAGATCCGCATAGCGATAAATGATAAAATCATTGGTATAATTACGTACACCGGCATTTTGCTCTCCTGTGTACTTGCGCATAAAACATCCTGCAATAGAATAACTGCCATCTGCTGATTTGTTGTAAGCTGGTTGAATACTTACCCATTTGCGACTGTCCTTGTCATCAAACTGGCGGAAGGTAGCAATTCTGGTCGGCGCTCTTAATAATCCGCCCCAATTATTGGAGGCATCGAATTTCATGTTTCCGACTGAATCATAATAGTTTTGAATGAAGCCGGACTGCGGGACAAAATTCCCAATAAAACCCAGTGTGGCCTCATTTAAGTTATTGGAACTTGCAAAAATGATTTCATCGTTACCCTTTTTCGAAAAGACATCTGAATAGGAAGGTAAGAGTTTTAGAGATGGAATATTCGTCTGTATGTCATTTAAAGCAGTAAGTGCTTTTTGTGCGTCAGCGGATCCCCCGCCACGATTTGCGGTCCATAAATAAACTTCTGCCTTCAGCATAAGGGTAGCGGCTTTAGACCAGAAGCCTTTTTTTTGCTTGAAACTGTAATCCGCTGCATAATTGCTGGCTGAACTGTCGATATCCGCTTTTATCTGTTTCATGATATCGGCAGCAGGTGATGCCCCCTTGGCCAGATTGGAGATGTCAATGTTTTCTACTGGAGTGGTTTGCAAAATGACATCACCCCAACTTCTGTAAAGCTGAAAATAATAGAATGCACGCATGCCATAGCCGACACCTAAATAATAGGCTTTTTCTTCGGCGGTCAGAAAATTCGTTGAGTTCAACCGGTTAATCAGTAGATTAACCTGGTTAATGTTATTATAGAGCCCTCCAAAATTACTGACACCGGGATTATTGCCATCTAAAGTCTGATTCCACATATTTTCTACCCCTTGTGTCGCCTCTCCTGTAAAGGAAGAAGAAGATCCGGGATCGGTTCCAAAGGAGCCCCCTCTTAATTCTCCTAAATACAGGAATGTAGTATTTGAACTGCGGAACTGGATATGGACGCCTGTGACAAAAGCGAGTGCCTGATCGGCATTCTTCCAGTAATTGGCGTTACTTACACTACTGACCGGAGCCAGATCTAGTTGTTTGGAACAGGCTCCGAATAGGAACACAGAGGCTGTTATAGATAATATGGTTATATACTTTTTCATCGAAAATAAATTTATTGTTGAATTATGGTCTAAAGTGAAATCTGTACACCTAAAACAAACGTCCTTGGAACCGGATACGAACCCAAATAGACACCAGTCAGGGTATTGCCACTGGTAGGGGGTTCAGGTGACGGTCCGGAGAAATCAGTGATATAGAATAAATTGCTTCCACTCACATATATTTTTGCTTCCTTGAATATTTTTGTCTTTGCCAGGAATTCTCTGGAAAAATTATAGGCCAGCGTGATTTCACGGCAGGCTAAATAACCACCCGGCTCGTATAGCAGGGAGTTATTGCTGTTTAAATTGGCATTTGCGTTATTAACACGCGTATAGTTTTTCTTTCCAAGCGGTGCAGAGACCTGGTCAGCATAATATACTTTAGGGATGTCAGTAGCAGGGTTTTGCTGGGTCCAGGATTGTTTTTGAATATCTAAGTAGTTGAAAGTGCCCTGGTAGTTACCCAGCGTTCTTGCCATCAGGTCATTATAAATGATATAGTTGAGTGCAAAATCAAACCTTGCATACAAAGAGAATTGTTTGTAGGAAACATTGGTATTAAATCCACCCGTCCATTTTGGGAAGATATTGCCCATTTTTACCTGATCGCGGGTGTCAATTGTATCATTTCTGTCTACATCCATCCAGTTTACATCACCTGGTGTGATTTTTCCAGAGCCGCTGGTGAGGTTAGGTCCCGAAATATTTGCGACGCCGTCATACCGGTTCCCGGCGATAGCAGCGACCTCGGCGGCGTCTTTGAAAATGCCCTCCTGTTTGAAGGCGTATACATCACCCAGGGACTGTCCTTCCTGATATCCGCCTACCCATACAAGTGCATTTTTATTCGGATCCCAGATCTGAATTCCGCCTTGACGGTTCTTTTCATTGCCGTTAAAAGGCAGTTTCAGGATTTTATTTTTTACATAGGAGGCATTCGCTCCTAAAGATAAGCTCCAGCCTGAAGGATTGCTGATGATGTTTGCCTGAGCACTGAATTCATAACCCCTGTTCTGTAAGGTTCCCAGATTGGTCCTGATGGAGCCATAACCCACATAACTAGGCAGCGTAAGGCTGGTTAACAGATCACTGGTTACCCGGTTATAATAATCAAAGGTGAAATTAATCTTATTTTGTAGAAAGCTAGCATCCAGGCCCAGGTCGGTGGTTTTGCTTTTTTCCCAACGCAGCCCGCCATTTACAAGGCCGGTACTAAGAAATCCTGCTGTACCGTTATAACTTCCCTGAGATCCGTAGGTCCCCTGCACTTCATAATTGCCTAATCCCGCAATATTTCCATTGACACCATAACTTACGCGCGGCTTAAGGGTTGTAATGAAGTTGGAAAGAGTACTATTTTTGAAGAATTTCTCCTGGTGTATGTTCCACCCGGCAGAAAATCCAGGGAAATAACCCACTCTGTTTTCTCTGGCTAAGCTGGAAACTGCGTCCGAACGAAATACGGCTGTAAACAAATAGCGCTGGTCAAAGTCATAAGTCAGACGCCCGAAAGTGGAAATGATCTTCATTTCGCTTTCTGTACTGCCGTTTGAACCGTCTGCAGGAAATACCGTGGAGGCATTGGCTGTGATGATATCATCGGTCGGGGCATTTTGGCCATGGATATACAAGTTGGAATACTTTACACCGTAATACTCCGTTCCAAGCATGACAGACAGATGATGAAGATCGTTGAAGGACTTGGTATAATTAGCGACGGCATTATATTGCTGCTGAAACTCCTTCGCTGAATTATCATAAGCATCCCTTGTATAGGAGCTCAGTCTACCGGCAAACAGATCTGAATAGTTCGAGGTGGGGTAAGCATAGGACTGATTCGAAATGTCGTTATAGTATGCACTTGCTGTACCCTTAATGTATAAATCAGGCGTGATGCTCCATTTTATCGCGGCGTTGGCGGTGATTTTGGTATTTGTATTGGTTCTTTTTATCTTTTGCAACCAATAAAGCGGGTTGCCGTCGCTTACACCCACACCTGGATTGGGCTTTGTTTTAGCAGAATCCAGCCAGGGATTAAATGTTGGCCATAATGCCATGCTCCGATAGATAACATTTGCATCAGAGGTGGCAATGCCGTATTGGGAAGCCGTTGAGAGATTCACCCCGGAGGATACTTCGAGATTGGGTTTGATTTTGTAGGATCCATTAATGGTACCTGTATATCTTTTGTAGGAAGAGCCGACAATAATGCCGTCTTCATTATAATAATCAAAACTGGCAAAATATTTTCCTTTGTCGTTGCCGCCCATAGCACTCAGATAATGATCTTTTGTATAAGTATTACGAAATACCAGATCTCTGATTTCCCCTACATGATCTTTATATAAAATGCTGTCCGTGCGCCCCATTCCATCAGCGTTATAGGGATCTGCCATTACACTCCAGCCCTGAGAGAGTAAGTCGCGGTTGGTATTATCTAATTTACGGATGTCAAATGAAGACATGTTTGCGATATCGGTCAACAGGCCGTAACCGCGGGTTTTGTTGACGTCTTTAAGCGACCTGCCAGAGTTGAGATTACCTGTGCGGTTGTAAAAAATATAGTCGTGGGCATTCAGATACTGATAGTCCTTTCTGTTCTGGTTATAGCCACCTGTAAATTTATATGTCAGCTGCGCTGATCCTGCCTTACCTTGTTTTGTGGTAATCAGGATGACGCCGTTATTTGCCCGAGCACCATAAATGGCTGTGGCAGAGGCGTCTTTAAGGATCTCTACGGATGCAATGTCACCCGATGCGATGTCATTAAACTCACGGATAGTCCCATCCACCACGACAAGGGGATTGCCGGGCGCATTAATGGATGCTCCGCCTCTTAGAATGATATTGGGACTGGATCCTGGCGTTCCGCTTCGGTTAATCACCTGAACACCTGGAACAGCACCCTGTAATGCGGCACCGACGTTAGCTCTTGGTGTACTGGCTAGTGTCTGGTTGTCCAATGTCGCAATAGAACTGGTGATGTCCTTTCTTTTTTGAGTTCCGTAACCAATGACGACTACTTCGTCAAGACTTCCGGCTTTTGGCGAAAGGGTTATCTGATAAGTCGTGGTTTGGTTCACAGGTATCGTTCTGGTAATATAACCTGCGTAAGACACTTCTAATAGGTCACCCGAAGTAGCGGATAGTGAAAATGCGCCGGTACCATCCGTGGTTACACCTACCTGTGTCCCTTTGATTTGAACGGATGCTCCTTGCAGGGCTTGGTGCGTGATCGCATCAGTCACACTCCCGGTAATGGTACCGGCTTGTCCAAAAGCTAGCTGGCAAAATAGGAGCAGGCAAATTGCCATAACCGATTTACGTGTTGAAGAATTATTTTTCATTCGAGTTGGGTTTAAAGAATGCTGAGTTTTAATTAAGTTCTAAAAAAATGAACGGTGAAAAAATAAAAATTAATTAATATGCCATACATAATAGCTATTTATGTATGACATAATAAAGATTGCGATTTTTGATTTTATTAACCAAATATTTCCAGTACTTTTTTTTGAAATATTTTGGGACTAAGCCGCCTTCGCCCCTGAAACCCTTATCTGGATAGAGTATGATGAAAAAAAGGCGTTAAAAAAGCTGTTAAGTGATTTTACACTTAACAGCTTTTTTAACGCCTTTTTAGGGTTAAATTTTGTTAGTTTTTAGCTTGCTACCTCCAATTCTTCATTGATTGAGCTTGAAATATTGTCAAAAATGTCCTCCACTGAACCTTCGCCTGCGATATTTTTTACAATATCTGATTCCTGGTAATGTTCGGCTACAGCGGCTGTTTTCCTCCGGTATTCCTGTATACGTTCACGGATGATATGTTCATCAGCATCGTCTGAACGACCACTTGTCTTGCCTCTTATCAGAAGTCTTTCAACAAGTGCATCTTCGCTCACCTCGAGTGCCAGCACCAGGTTTATCGAACTTTCATAGAGTTTTAATAATTTGTCTAATGCTTCGGCCTGGGCTTCCGTTCTTGGAAAACCGTCAAATAGAAAGCCGCGAACGGTTTTATTGGATTCAATAGATTTGCTGATCATTCCAATCACGACTGCGTCAGGGACCAGAAGTCCTTTATCAATAAATTCTTTGGCTTCTTTGCCAAGTGCCGTTTGTTCAGCGATTTCGTGACGTAGTAAATCACCTGTACTGAGGTGTTTTAAATTGTATTT
>DATJDF010000551.1:0-2584 GCA_035497555.1 Arachidicoccus sp.
GGGAAGTCTCGAAGGATCTGGATTTGTCTTTAGAAGTACATCTCTTTAAAAATAAACTGTCAGTTACCTACGATTACTTTGAAAACCACCGTACAGGTATTCTTTCCTATAGGCGAACGGTTCCTGACATCGTACAGGCGAACCTGCCACCTTACAATCTCGGTTCAGTGGATAGCTGGGGGCACGATCTGGAGTTTAAATTTGAGGACAAGATTGGAGCGTTCTCTTATTATATCCGGGGCAATGCAGCCATTCATAAGAATAAAATTCTTTTCCAGGATGAGCCTATCCTGGCGGGGCAGCAGTACCAGGCTGCCACTGGCAGGCCGGTAGGACAGCAACTACTGCTACAGGCAGAAGGACTTTACACTTCCTGGTCAGATTTTTATGCAAGAGATGGCAATGGTAATCCTTTGCTGGATCAGCCAGTGCTAGCCATGAGAGATGGGCAACCCTATTTTAAGGCAAATGGAGATCCGGTCTATCAGAAGGACTTGGGTTACGCTGGCGTTCCGTTACAGCCGGGTGAAATCCGGCTGGTGGATATCAATGGTGACGGACTGATTGATGATAAGGACCGGATACGGACTGGTGATACGCGTGATCCGGTGTACAATTTTGGCCTGACCCTCGGATTTAATTATAAGGGTTTTGATGTCTCTGCTTTATTTGCCGGGGTCGCCGGTGTAGCGAGAGGGGGGATGAGTGAACTGCATTTTAATAAGCAGCAGTCGCTCTTTGGAGTTGATGCGAACCGCTTTACGCTTGAACGTTATAATGCCGGGGATAGAGTTGACTTCCCTATTGCGGCCTACAATCAGCAAGCATCCGGTTCGGGGGCAGACTTCGCGGGCAATACCTTCTTTTTAATTAATACTTCCTATGTCCGGTTACAGAATCTTGTGATTGGCTATACATTTAATAAGGCCTTCCTGAAGCGGGTAGGTATCCAATCAACCCGGCTGTTTATAAGCGGCGACAATCTCTACACATGGGCGCCTAACAAGATCTGGGGAGATCCGGAAAACCTGGGCAATATTGGTTATCCATTGACCAAGACTTTCAATGCAGGTATTAATATTAATTTTTAGTGCAGAAAAATCAGTAAAAAATGAAAAGATTCCAGTTCAACTTATCCGTTCTGCTGAGTTTTATTATAGTGTTGATGATGTTCAGCTGTAATAAAGACTTTTTGGAAAAACCAAAAGGTGGAGCTGTAACGGTTGATACAATATTCCATACCAAAAATCAGGCGCAGTATGCGGTGGCACAAATGTACAATCTTTGTATTAAGACTTATTTGCCGATGAATGATCCGTCTCATAGCCGACCTGAAGCGATCACCGATGAACTTTATATTTTACATCCGACATATGACTGGGCCTGTGCAAGTATTAATGCAGGTCCTTATAACACGGGTAATGAAAGCCCGGATGCCACCATTGATAAAGGCGGCTATGGCGCTCATTATTTAGGCATTCGTCAGGCGAATCTGGTTTTGAGAAATATTGACCAGGTGACTGATGCGGACAATAACTGGAAAAACGATGTTAAGGGGCAAGCACTTTTTTGCCGGGCAATGCAGCATTTTGAACTATTCAGGTATTATGGGGGCATTCCTATTGTAACCGAGCCTTTGGATGGCACCCAGGTGTTGGCGATTCGCCGTAGTTCGGTATCCAGCCTGGTGGACAGCGTTGTAAGTTGGTGTGACCAGGCCGTGGTGCTCTTGCCTGCTACCCGCAGTGCAGCTGAT
Organism: Arachidicoccus sp.; assembly: GCA_035497555.1. Taxonomy (GTDB): domain Bacteria; phylum Bacteroidota; class Bacteroidia; order Chitinophagales; family Chitinophagaceae; genus Arachidicoccus. The sequence goes on from DATJDF010000551.1 coordinate 1,757, forward strand.
TACGGTAGAATTACCCGGTTAGCGGCTCGTGCACTGAAAGCGCGCATTTTACTTTATGCGGCAAGCCCATTATACAATACACCGACTAACCTAAAATCTGTTATTGCCCAGGCGCGGTATGGTGACGGGCGTGACAGCGTGCTTGGCTATCTGGATTACAATAAAGAACGGTGGAATCTTGCTGCACAGGCGGCAAAAGACGTAATCGATCATGCGCCTGAAGCACATGTAGCACTCTATAATACCGGAAAACCTGAAACCACAGGCGATAGTTATACTACCCTCGGTGACTATGAAGCTGTATCCAATGTATATGCAAACTCAGAGCTTATTCTTGTGAACACGGCTAACCAGGCCAGCAGCGATTTTTTCTGGGGTAAATACCTTTCATCTAAATTACGGCTGGCACAGTGGGGGGTAAAAAATAATGTCCCAGTAGAATTTATGGAGCAATATGAAAAAAGGGATGGCTCCAAATGGACACTTCCTGCAAGCGGGACAGATTTTCCAACGGATGTAAAAGCATTGAACCTGGATCCCCGGTTTTACCAGACAATTGCCTATGACGGAATGCATTATAATAATATTCGTGGCACTTTGGCTTATTACCGGGGCGCGGACGGGTATGCTGATGGAAAATTATCCTCGAGCGATGCAGGACTGGACGGTTTTGCTATGGAAGCCTACAAATTCGTGGCCCGTATCGATAATATGAATGACAACCACTTTGCCTGGCCAGTATTCCGACTGGCAGAATTTTACCTAAGCTATGCAGAAGCCCTGAATGAATATAGTGGCCCGAGCGCAGAGGCGGCTAAATACCTGAAT
>DATJDF010000552.1:0-15613 GCA_035497555.1 Arachidicoccus sp.
ATATTATGAAGAAAAGCTGCCTGATTGGGTACAGCGCTTCAATAAAGAAAAAAATGTGCAAAAACTGATCAAAGACGGTTGGAAAACATTGTTACCTATCAAACAGTATACGCAAAGCACTGCTGACAATTCTCCATGGGAAGGGACCCTAAGTGGTGCGACATCTCCCACTTTTCCTTATGATCTAAATAAAGCATACGCTGAAAATAAAAGCAGCTTCCGCGAAACCCCATTTGGAAATACCCTCACATTAGCTTTCGCTAAAGCAGCCGTAGATGGAGAAGCGCTTGGCAATGGCAAATCCACTGATTTTTTAACCATCAATTGCGCTTCTACGGATTACTCCGGACATCTGGTTGGCCCGAACGCAATTGAGATTGAAGATGTTTACCTGAGACTTGACCGGGATCTGGCCTCTTTTTTCTCTTATCTGGACAAAAAAGTCGGCAAAGGCAATTATTTAGTGTTCCTGTCTGCTGATCACGGCGGTGCCCACGCTGAAAAGTTCATGGAAAACTATAAAATGCCCACAGGTTTTATCCCAAGTATCACGAAAGCCCTTAACGCCAGTCTGGCTAAGCAGTTTGGAGAGACCAACCTAGTGCTTGGTTTGATGAATGATCAGGTGAATTTCAATAATGCTGAAGTGGAAAAATCGAATATTGACCTGGACAAGTTAAAAAAAGCGGCGACAGATTTTCTTTTAAAGCGTGATGAAATTCAGTATGTAGTAGATGCCGCTAATCCTGGAACAGCTGGTATCCCTGATCGGATAAAGGATATGATAATCAATGGCTACAACCGGCAAAGAAGTGGCGCGCTTAAAATTATCTATAAATCCGGATGGCTATCCAGTCACTATAAGACCGGAACCACTCACGGAAGCTGGAACCTGTACGATACACATATTCCACTCGTTTTTATGGGCTGGAAAATCCCTCACGGCGAGACCAATCAGACCGTACATATGACTGATATCTCCGCGACCCTGGCGGCCCTGTTACATATCCAGATGCCTAGTGGCTGTATCGGTGATCCAATTACACCGTTAACCAGTAAGGTGAATCCGTAATTGATCTGTAGTTCATATATCAAAAGAGAAGAGCGGTGCTTGTATAATTGCAAGTGCCGCTCTTTCTGCTTTATTTCGTTTAAAATTATTTTGGCTATTTTGTTATTTTGGCGTTATGTTTCGCTGCCTGTAATAGAATTTTCTGCCGATTTGCCGGATTTCGTCTTTGTAACCACCCTGCAGAGCCGGTAATTGTAAAAATGAGCCCATACAATCAAAGTAACGGCAGGAACCAGCAAAATAACGGAATAGTCATGCCAAACCTCCTTTGCAAGTAAAAACAGGATGCCGATCGTAAATAAAACGACGGGGAATAAACTCCGATGGTGCTTCCTATATCCATGGGAAAGGGCATAAGCACCCACTGCAAATGCAAGGAAAATCATAAAATATTCAAATCCCTTATTATCGATGATATTTATGCCAAAGATGGGTAGCGTACTAAGCACCAGCGGAAGCAAGGCGCAATGAATGGCGCATGCCAGTGAAGCACCGATCCCCATTGCGTCCCAATTGATTTTAAAGCTCATTTAATAACGATGATTTCGGCAAATATACAACTTTGCAACAAAGTTGCAAAACATTGTTAAGCCATTAAAACCTGGTCTTCCCCCCAGTTTTATGTAGTACCTTTGCCACGCAAATCAAAATATAGGGCATTCCTATTCGTCATGAAAAAATATAAAAAATTAATTGGCTATTCCATATTTTTCCTGGTCTGTTTTGTGCTTTTTTGGGTGTTGTTATTCGCAGGAACGGACAACTGGAAGTCCAAATTACCCAAACTGAGTGTGGTTCAACCATTTACGTTTGTTAATCAGGATAATCATCCCTTTACCCTGGCCGATATGCAGGGGAAAGTGTGTGTTGTCAACTACTTCTTTACAACCTGTAAGGGAATTTGTCCAAAGATGAACCACAACATGGATGAAATTTATAATGAATTTAAAGATGAGAAAGATTTTATGATTGTTTCTCATACCTGTATGCCTGAAATTGATTCACCTGCTGTATTGAAGCATTACGCCGATTCCATTGGTGTTGATGACAGAAAATGGGTATTTTTAACAGGTCGTAAAGACAGTCTTTACTACCAGGCCAGAAATAGCTATTTAGTAGATGACAACAAGAATCCGGTTGAAAAAATAGAAGACCAGTTTATCCATACCCAGTTCTTTGCCCTTATTGATAAGGATGGAAATGTCCGGGGCGAGATTTTTGATGGGTTACAGAAGAAAGATTTAGATAAATTACGGACAGATATCAAATTACTACTTAAGGAGAGACCAGGTGGCCAGAATAATTTTACCAATAATATATTTGGCAATAATATGTAACTTTGAGAGCAGCGGCCCACTTTGAAAAGGAGTACAATAACATGGAAGAATTGATCAGTGAAATATTAAAATCGGGTAATCTAAGTGTTACTGCCAGCAGGAAAAAGATTCTTACTCTTTTTCTAAAGGCAGATGGTGCCCTCTCTCACGGAGATATTGAACAGGAAGCGGATGAAAAAATGGATAGAATCACCATTTACCGCACCCTGCAGGCATTTGTGCAAAAAGGAATCATTCACATCATTCCAACAACAGATAATTCAATTCGATATGCGCTTTGTAAAGATGAATGTAGTGAAGGACATCACCATGACCAGCATGTGCATTTTGTCTGCAATAAATGCAATACAACTTACTGTTTGGAACAGATCAATGTTCCCCATGTAAAACTACCCACTGGTTTTATAGAAGATCAAACCGAGGTAATCATCAATGGATTATGCGCCAAATGCAAAGTTCAACCGGTTAAATAGACTCAGACTAATGGAATATTTCTGTGGCGAGGTGTAGGTTTTCCGGTTTACCTACATCCATAAACTTTGACCCACTATGGTCATAATACCCAATTGGATGGCTGGCACTTAATGTGAGATATAGCTCTACAATCGAAAATTTACCGGTCTTTGTTATGTAAGGAAAAATAGCCGTATTGATACAGTGAATACCACTAAATGCTCTTTTGAGTGGCAACGCCACCTCCCTGGAAATCTTCTGCTCCCCGGTTTGATCATTACCCCAACCGCTTAATAATCCAGTCTGTTCATCAAATAAAAAATAACGGGAGGATTTACGCTTTGAGACGGCTAATGTCGCCAGGTTTCTCTTCGCTTTATGTGTATGGATAAAATCTGTAAGCGGCATATCTGTCAGAATATCTACATTCATCAATAAAAAATCTTCTTCTGCCTCAAAGTACGGTTCGGCCTTTTTAAGACCGCCACCTGTTTCTAACACCTCTGCAGTCTCATCTGATATACTAATCTTACTTCCCCAACCCTTATTTTTTTCAATCGCCTCCAAAAGCTGATCAGGGAAATGATGAATATTGACCAGTACATCAAGTATGCCGGCTTGTTGAAGATATTCAATATTTCTTTGCAGTAAGCTTTTACCGTTCAGGATAGCCAGGGCCTTGGGATGATGATCCGTCCAGGGTTTTAATCTTGTACCTAAACCAGCTGCCAGTAACATAGCCTTCATATACTCTTTTTTATTAATAATCTTAAGGGGTTCATACTTTATCTTCTAATTTCCGAACCCAATACTCACTGTTTAGATGGGTAAGCCTGACATTCACTTTATACTTATTCTTTAAATGCCTGGCCGTCTGCTCAGCAGCATAGACACTCCGGTGTTGACCACCTGTACAACCGAAATTAATTTGCAGATGCTGAAATCCACGGGGAATATAATTTTCCACTGAAATATCAACCAAGTCAAAAACGCTATTCAGAAACTCATTCATCGTTGTACGCTGTTCAAGAAAATCCTGTACCGGTTTATCCATGCCGGTTAGGATTTTATAAATATCCTGCCGCCCTGGATTGAGGATACCCCTGCAGTCAAATACAAAACCTCCTCCATTTGAACTTTTATCCTGTGGGATCCCCTTTTTATAAGAAAAGCTGTTGATCTCTACAACTAGCGGCGTATTTTCATCTGCCTGTAGTGGAAGGAATTTTTTAAGGGTTTCTGGTCCAATGACCAATTCCAGAATCCTTTCGAATTCTGGCAAAGCTATGCCAATGGCATGCTTGTCCGTAAACTGCTTTAAGTTGGCCAGGGCAATAGGGATGCCTGCCAGGAAGGCGGCTTTCCTTTGAAAGAGCCCTCTGAACCCATAGGCACCCAGTACCTGTAATAGTCGGATGAGCACAAACCCCTTAAACTGATTGACAAAAGTATTTTGATCGATGGGATGATCCAGTAATTCATTGACCTGCCCCATATAATATTCCAATAAATCTGTCTTCCATTCATCCTTTAGTCCCGCTTTGGCCTGCCAAAGCAGAGCGGCAGCATCATACTGGAGTCCCCCATTCATCCCACCCTGGTAATCAATAAAATAGACTTCATCATCTTTAATCATTATGTTGCGGCTCTGGAAATCGCGGAACATAAAATACTTATACCTGCTTTGTCCTAAAAACACACTCAATACATCAAACTCGTCCAACAACTGCTGTTTATCATATGGAATACTCAGGAAGTCCAGAAAATAATACTTGAAATATAACAAGTCACTTAAAATGGCTTGTTTGCCAAATTCTCGAGAGGTCAGACACCTGTCATAGTCTATCTTGGCATGTCCCAGAATCTGGAGCCGGGCAAGTTGGGCCAGGCTTTTTTTGAACAGTTCATAAACCCTTTCGCTATGGCCCTCTGATTCCAGCAATCCGGCCAGGGAAGTAGAACCCAGATCCTCCTGGAGATAGAGTAGATAATCATCAGATACGCCAAATATCTCGGGCACCGGAAGTTGAAGACTTCTAAAACTGTCCGTAAAAGCCAGAAATGTCCTATTCTCCTTTTCATTATAATTATAGGTAGCAATATAACTATTTTCTTCCCCAAACACCCTAAAATAGAGTCGGTCACTCCCGCTTTGCGGCAGTTTCTCTGTACGAACGGCTACTTTATCAAATATCTGATGGTATAAAGCTTCGATCTTTTCAATTATCATGGGTCAAAAGTAAAATTAAAATGGCAAACTTTGATGGACATTCAGCTTGACTAAACAAGATGCAGCTAAATGTACGATGAGATTGGAAAGATAGCAGCCATTCACAACCCGAAAAGCTTTGAGTATGCGTTAATATTTATGCTGACAGCCTCTTCAAATGCGTACAGACGTTTTTAGTTTCTCCAAAAATGCAGTAAGTTCGCACCATCAGATTCCCTCAATAATAAGTAAAATGAGTAACCATTTAGCAGATCAAACCAGTCCTTATCTCCTGCAGCACGCTCAGAATCCAGTAGATTGGTACCCCTGGGGTGAAGAAGCTTTACAGCTTGCCCTCAGCCAGGATAAACCGATACTGGTCAGTATCGGTTACGCTGCTTGCCACTGGTGCCATGTAATGGAAAAGGAAAGCTTTGAAGATCAGGCAACGGCGGATTATATGAATGCGCATTTTATTAATATAAAAGTAGACCGGGAGGAACGACCGGATATTGATCATTTATACATGGATGCTGTACAGGCTATCACCGGTCAGGGCGGCTGGCCACTCAACGTCTTTCTGACCCCCGATACCCGGCCGTTTTTTGGCGGGACTTACTTTCCACCCGTTCGCTTCGGCCAGCGGCCTTCCTGGAAAGAAGTACTGACCAGTATTGCAACCAGCTATAGCGAAAACAAGGACGATATCGAAGCCCAAGCGCATAATTTATTGCAACATTTACAAAATGCGGCTCAGGTCGGCGGTGGAAAGCAGGAAAATATCTTCCAACTCTCAAAGGCCACAATAGCGGATAAAATCAGAGAGCAATACCAAAAGCAGACAGATTATAAATGGGGTGGATTTGGACGCGCACCGAAATTCCCCGCATCGCTTTCCCTGAAGTATCTTTTAAGAGACTATTCATTCTCTGGATCAAGAGACTCGAGTGATATCGCTATTTATAGCCTTAATAAAATGATCCATGGTGGTATCTATGACCAGATTGGTGGCGGGTTTTCACGCTATAGTACAGATGAAAAATGGATGGCGCCCCATTTTGAAAAGATGCTGTATGACAATGCATTACTACTGGACTTCATAACGGAAGCGTTCCAATGGACAAGAACCCCCGAATTTGAAGACAAAATGCGAGAGATCGTTCCGTTTTTATGCAGAGAAATGCAACACCCTGAAGGGGCGTTTTACGCCGCTTTAGATGCGGATAGTGAAGGAGAAGAAGGAAAATACTATACTTGGCAAAAAACAGAAATAGAACAGATATTAGGCTTAGAGGCTGAACTCTTCTGCCTGGTGTATGATGTGGAAACAAAAGGCAATTGGGAAAATTCCAATATACTCTGGATGCCACAGGATCTTAATGAAATTGCAGAACCACTTAAAATTAATCCAGCACAACTGGAGGCCGTATTAAAGGGTTGCCGTGCAAAATTACTGGCTGCGAGAGAAAAACGTATTCACCCTGGCCTGGATGACAAAATAATATTGGGCTGGAATGCACTCATGATATCCGCACTTGTTAAAATGCATAATACCTTAGGAGAGGGCGAGTATCTTGCTCTTGCAGAGAACTGCTACAGCTTTCTAAAGACGCATTTGTATAATGGCGATGGGCAGTGGCGTCATACTTGGAAAGACGGTAAAGCCCCGATCATGGGATTTCTGGACGATTATGCCTATATTATCCGAGCAGCAAGACATTTACAGGAAGCTACTTCAAAAGAGATCTACTTCACAGATGCATTAGCAACAATGAACTATGTCCTTGACCATTTTAGTACACCTGAACAGCAATTTTTTTATTTTACAGATAGCGACCAAAAGATACTTGTCCGCAAAATTGACCTATACGACAATGCAACGCCATCTGGCAATGCAGTCATGGCAGATAACTTACTTATGTTATCCATACTTTTTGACAAACCAGTTTGGCGGACAAGAGCTTACGCGATGGTAGATGCGATTGGCAAAACGATCTGCAATTATCCAGCTTCCTTTGGGGCCTGGTGTGCCGTTTGGCAAAAAATGGTCAACGGTATTCATGAGATCGCCGTCATTGGTGAGGATGCGCCGGCACTTGCGGCCGAAGTTCTAAGTTTCTACCAGCCAAACCGATTATTGCAATTCAGCGAAAAGGTAAATCAGGCATATCCATTATTAGCAGACAAAAAAATACCGGCGGGTAAAACATTTATTTACCTTTGTAAAGATTATGCATGTAGTCAACCCGTTGAAACGGTGAAGGACCTGCAGACCCAACTACGGTTTAAGCTATTTGATGAATTTAGCAAAAATGACCCTTCTGCCCAAAATTAAAATGATAAAACCCTTAACACCTTTCACCCACCGGATTCCAACAAAATTTGTCTGTTAATATGAAGCAATACAAAATGCCTTTCTACCTGGGATGGACTGCACTGCTGATTGCAGTCGCATCTCTTATTGCTGGCATCATTCAATATATGGATCGGGGTGCCACTGCAGATACATTATTTGCATTTATTCTTTTTGTGGCCGGCAGTCTTTCCGCTATCAACCTTTTAAGACTCTATAAGAAGCTCAAAAACAGGAAACCGGGAGACACAAACACTTTAAATGAATCTGAAGATAGTCGGCCGAGCGAGGGTTAAACAGGCTACTCGGGATGAAAATAACGCCAGACTTTCCCCGCCTTTGAACCGCCGATTTCGGCGGTTAACTCTCTTTCTGTCAATACCTTTATCTGTTTTACTGAGCGGAATCTTTTGAGCAATTGTTCGGCTGTTGCCTGACCAATGCCCGGAATTTCCTCCAGTTCATTTTTAAAAGTCCCTTTGGAACGTTTGTCTCTGTGAAATGTAATCCCAAAATGATGCACTTCGTCCCTGATTCGTCGGATCAGGTTCAGTGACTCACTATCCCAAGGCAATTTAATGGACTCACTGTCTCCCGGGAAAAATAGCTCTTCCTCGTTTTTAGCCAAACCGACTACAACCATTTTACCGACCAGGTCCAGTTGCTTAATGGCTTCCATGGCAGCACTTAATTGCCCCTTGCCGCCATCAATGATTACAAATTGGGGTAGCGGCTGCGCTTCGCGCAAAAGACGGCTATAGCGCCTATAGACCGCTTCCGTCATAGTTGCAAAGTCGTTAATACCAACCACCGTTTTGACATTAAAATGCCGGTAGTCCTTCTTACTCGGTATCCCATTTTTAAAACATACCATTGCTGAGACAGGATATGCACCCTGGAAATTTGAGTTATCGAAGCATTCGATATGAACAGGTAACTCAGGTAGTGATAATTGCTCTTTAATCAATTCAAGAGTACTCCTATGGTCATCTGCCGTTTTTGTTTCCAGCATTAAGGTCTTTCTTTTCTTTAGTTCCATCCGAAAATAATTGACATTCTTTTCGGATAATTCAATTAATTTTTTCTTCTCTCCTGCTTTAGGTACGGTGATCCTTACAGCTTCATCTGGATAGTCCAGTGCCCTGGCCAGAACGATCTCCCTGTTACTGCTTGCAAATTTTTCACGCAGATTGGCAATAGCAAACAAAAGGACATCCTCCTGCGATTCTTCAATCTGCGCCTGGAGTTCAACAGTATGGGCGTGAATAATGGTCCCATGCTCTACCATCAGGAAATTTACGTAGGCAATTTCTTCCTCCTTGTGGATAGAGAATACATCTAAGTTCCCCAAATGCGCATTCACGATGGTCGATTTAGCCTGATAGTTCTCCAGATCTGCAATCTTTCGACGCATGAGTTCCGCTTTTTCAAAGGCCATGTTCGCAGCGTGCTGTTGCATTTCTTCTTTAAACTGTTGGACAACCGGAGCCAGATTACCTTTGACAATCTGACGGATCTGTTGAATTGATTCTGCGTAATCTTCAACAGATTGCAATCCTTCACAGGGACCTTTACAATTTCCCAGATGATATTCCAGGCATACTTTGAATTTGCCCTGCTGGATATTGGTCTGGGTGAGTTTTAATTTGCAGGTTCTCAGCGGTATATTTTCTTTGATAAGATCCAAAATTTCACGGACGCGCCAAACATTGGTAAAAGGTCCTATGTATTCCGATCCGTCTTTCAGTTTATTGCGGGTAAGGAAGATTCTTGGAAAAGGTTCTTTTTTGATGACAATATAGGGATATGTTTTGTCATCCTTCAGCATGATATTGTATTTCGGCTGAAATTGTTTAATCAGCGAATTCTCCAGTAAAAATGCATCCTGCTCCGTATCTACAATTGTGAACTCAATATGATGAATTCTTAGCACCAGCTCATGGGTCTTGTAATTACTGACCGTTTTATTAAAATAGGAACTTACTCTTTTGCGCAAATGCTTGGCCTTCCCGACGTAAATAAGTACGCCAGTTGCATCGAAGTATTTATATATACCCGGATTGATCGGAATCGTGGCTGCAATGGCCTGGAACTCTTCTGAAGTCATAGCGCAAAATTACAAAAACCTGTCAGAGCGCGTTTGCCCGGACAGGTTTCAATGAGGTTTTTAGTAGTGATTTCTGGTTTAAACGGGCGCGTGATTTTGCTAATGCAAATACAAAGACCCGCTTAAATCCAAAACTGTGTTTATTGTAAGGCATCAATAATGGCCACAAAATCATTAGCCACCAGTGAAGCGCCACCTACCAATCCGCCATCAATATCCGGCTGGGAAAACAATTCTTTCGCATTTCCCGGTTTAACACTGCCACCGTAAAGAATGGAAATTTCATCTGCGGTTAGCTGGCCATATTTCTGAACCAGTAAGCTACGCAAATACTGCTGTATTTCCTGTGCCTGTGCACTTGATGCGGTTTTACCTGTTCCGATTGCCCAAATTGGCTCATAGGCAATAATGACTTTGGTAATCGCATCTGCAGATAGATGAAAAAGAGACTCTTCCAACTGTTTAGCAACATATTCATTTTGCCCCTCTGCTTCTCTAATCTGCAGTGGTTCGCCCAGGCAAAAAATCGGTGTAATATCATTTTCAAGTGCGATATTTACCTTTTCAGCCAGCAGTTGATTGGATTCTCCAAAATATTCTCTTCTTTCAGAATGCCCGATCAATGTGTGATAGATACCCAGGGAGTCCAGCATTTCTACAGAAGTCTCACCCGTATAAGCACCTGATTTCTTGCTATAAATATTCTGGGCAGAGATATAGACATGCTCACGGTCTCCTACAATAGCTTTTGCTGCCTGTAAATAAGGTGCGGGCACCGCGAAGATTACTTCGTGACCCTCTCTGACAGAGGTTGATTTTGACAGGATCTCGCTAAGCAGTTCTTCTCCCTGGCTAAGCGTTAGATTCATTTTCCAATTTGCTGCTGCAATTTGTTTACGCATTTTCAATTTGTTTAATCTGTTTGTTTAATTCTGATGATTCGATTCACCGGCAGAACAAACGACTGTTCAGGTACCGATATGCTCAAAGATATGTCGCAAAATTTGAATTTCCAGTGCAGACGGCCGTTCACCTTTAAATGCCATCCAGTTTTCCAGGTGTAGGATAGCCTTCTCAATGGAATAAGGTGCTAAAGAGGTGCCGGTACCCCATGAAAATTCAGGTAGTCGTCTGGGGAGTAATCCCGGCCCGAATACATTACAACACACGCCAATACTCGAGCCCGTATTTATGGAACTGCCAATGGCAACCCTGGTGTAATCCCCCATAAGTAAGCCAAATTTATGACCCACCGCCCTGTAAGAATCTGAAGTATAGTCATAAAGAGAGACTTCGCCACCCGTATTTTTGACATTGCTGTTGCCGGAACCAGCACCGAAATTACACCAGGCTCCTACAATAGAATCCCCCAAATAGCCGTCATGCCCTTTATTGGTTCCTTTATGGAAAAGTACATTTTTGATTTCTCCGCCCAATATACATTTTGGCCCTGTTGCTGTGGCGCCATATATCCGGGCACCCATTTTGACGACCGCCCCTGCGCCAAGCGCGAATGGGCCGCGGATCATCGCACCTTCCATAACTTCTGCATCTTCACCTATATAAATCGGACCGGTATCCGCATTCAGCAGCGCAAACTCTACTTTGGCACCCGGAGCAAGAAAAACATGCGCTGCCCCCTTTACCTGGTTGGTAGCTGATAGCGGTGCGCTGACTTCAGTGCCCTTGATCCAGTCAAACTGGGCACCAATCAACTGACCTAAATGCCTAAGTAGACGCTCTGGTGTTTCCAGCACAACAGCTTCAGTCTGTTTCCATTCACGGCACTTTTGTGTCGTCGGCAATTTGACCGGCTCATTTGTAAACAGGTCGAGTAGCTGTTTTTCTGTCCTCCCATCCACACCGACCGCAGCACCGGAAAAGGCCAGGAATCTATTGTCGGTATCCACAAAAAAAGACGCTTTATCTTCCTGCATTGCTTCCCATAGTTCCGCTGTAGGCACTAAGCCGGAGCGGACAAAATAATGCGACTCGTTATTTAATTCCGGCAAATTAGCTTGTAAATAATCCCCTGTCAAGACATGCACGGCTTGACCTGTCATTACCATCCACCATTCTCGTAACGTAAAGATACCCCATACCATATCCGCTATGGATCTGGTATGGGTGACCGGATAATATTTGCCTCTTTGCGCGGATGGTTCAATAAGGATGATTGCCATAAGGGTGAAGTTCTGAAATGCAGTCTTATCCAACAAATTTATTTATAGTGCACTTAAACCTGAGGATGTTCATTTAAAAAGGCCTTACTCCCATCTAAATGCTAAAAATATCCTATTTTAGAGGCATTTAGATGAACAATTAACATAGGGATAATATTTCTGTTATTTTTGTCCCGATTCTAAAATTAAAATATTCGTGAAAGTACTTTTTTTCCTGGTCGCCTCAGCGACAATTATGGTTTGCTCTTGTGGAGCTACTAAAGATAAAAAACCTAAAAAAGAGAAGAAAGAAGCGGTGGCCCATCTGTATCCTGCTGATTCTTCCTATTTCAGGCCCTTGAGTGATGCGGAAAAAAATCATTACAAAAACGAAGTAGAAGCGGCTTACCATAAGATTTTAGGTCCCTATTTTAATGGATCCATTTTGGTGGCCAAAAATGGGCAGGTCATTTACGAAGATTACAAAGGTGTGGCTGATTTTAGAAAACGAACACCGATTACCATTCACACACCGATGCACCTAGCATCTATTTCCAAAACCTTTACAGGAATGACCATATTGCATTTATGGGAAAATGGTCAACTCTCTTTAGACGATAATCTCCAGAAATACTTTCCCAAGCTTCCTTATTACGGAATCACGATCAGAATGCTACTCTCGCATAGAACCGGACTGCCTAACTATGTTTACTTTATGGAGAAAGGCTTTGATCGTAACAGAAAAGCCACCAACCAGGATGTCATCAATTTTATGATGGCTAATAAACCTAAAATTACAGCCCGACCAGACAGAGCCTTCCAATATTGCAACACCAATTTCCTTTTATTAGCTTCTATTGTGGAAAAAGTAACGGACATGCCTTTCCCCGAATACATGAAAGACAGTGTCTTTATACCACTTGGGATGCAGGATTCCTACGTATTTTCCATAAAGGATACGGCAAAATACATTCCTACTTACAGCGGCAACCGGCCCTTCCCGATGAACAATGTAGATTGCACTTATGGCGACAAGAATGTATACAGTACTGTGCGGGATCTGCTAAGATGGGATCGGAGTCTATATGCGCATACTTTTGTAAAGGCATCCACCCTGAAAATGGCCTTTACCCCTCAAAGCCTTGAACACCCTTCTATGCATAATTACGGACTCGCCTGGCGTACTTACTTTAATCCCAGAACAGGCGATTCTATTATCTATCATAATGGCTACTGGCATGGTAGCAATACAGTATTTAACCGCATTATCCAGGACACAGCTACCATTATCCTGATCGGGAATAAGTATAATCCTAATAATTACAATGCAAAGAAGCTTACCCGGATATTTACGGGTAATGTAGATTACTAATCGATCTATCTTTTAAAACAGTACTTTCCTTGTATACTAGGCATGTATAACCTGCATGCCCACAGATTACCGCTTCTGGAAGGCAGGATGAAAACTCTGAAGTGTGCTTTTCAGGAAGCTCTTATCCAAATGCGTATATATCTCAGTTGTGGTAATGCTCTCATGACCCAGCATCTCCTGAACAGCCCGCAGATCTGCCCCCCCTTCAACCAGATGCGTCGCGAAGGAATGTCTAAAAGTATGTGGTGAGATATGCTTGTTTATCTGTGCTTTTGCGGCCAGTTCCTTAATGATCATAAAAATCATCACCCTTGAAAGGGACTTTCCTCTTCTGTTCAGGAAAACAAAATCTTCAAAGCCTGGCGCGATAACGCCGCTCTGGCGGCTATGCGTTTCATAGATTTCCAGATATTTGATGGCCTCTCTGCCAATCGGGATTAGTCTTTCCTTATCTCCCTTACCGATGACCCGAATAAAACCGGTATCCAGAAAAAGCCAGCTCTTACGTAGTCCGACAACTTCACTCACCCTTAACCCACAACTGTACATTACCTCCAAAATCGCTTTATTGCGCTGACCTTCCGGCCTGCTCAGATCAATGGCAGCCATCATCTTTTCGATTTCTTCAAAACTCAGGATATCTGGTAGTTTACGGGGTATTTTAGGCTGGGTAAGCAACTGGCTCGGATCTACCTCTATCATCTGTTCTGATAACAGATATTTATAAAAGCCTTTGATACCGGATATCGTTCTGGCCTGAGAACTGGCCGTTAAACCCAGCTCAGCGACGTAATGTATAAATGCCTGCAGGTCCTCTAGTTTTAGATGAGCTGGTGTAACCGTCCGGCCTTTTAATGACAGAAAGCTCGTTAATTTATGGATATCGCGCAAGTAGGCTTCCACTGAATTTTCGCTCAATGATTTTTCCAATTGTAAATATGCACTAAAACCTTTTATTGAACTTTCCCACATAATTACTGCAAAGTTATTTCAATTTACTAGGTTTGTAGTCCAAATTTGAATTTAGCCCATTTAATCATTATAGCCATGGAAGAAGTGAATTTAGCCTCCTTTGCAGCGGATGCACAAAATAAACGGAAAGGATACCGGCGCTTTATTACAAAGTGTGAGTCCAAACCTCCAAAAAACCTGGATCAACTTATAGAAATTGCGGACAGGGAAGTCTGGAAAGAAATTGATTGTACCAGTTGTGCCAATTGCTGTAAAACCATGACACCTACTTTTACACCCCGGGACATTAAGCGGGCAGCTACCTTTTTGCATATGACACCGCTGGCCTTTAAATCCAAATGGCTGATGCGTGAAAAGAAAGCCAAAGACTGGGTCAATGTGCATCAGCCATGCCAGTTTCTGGATCTTGCAACGAATCTATGCACGATTTATGAAGCCCGTCCGGATGACTGCGCAGGCTTCCCGCATCTGGCAAAGCATAAAGCAAAAGATTATATGCATATCCATAAGCAGAATATGGAATATTGCCCTGCAACGCTTCGTTTTATCAAGATCCTCAAAACGATGACCAAACTGGCTAAAAAACAGCAAAAGGCTGAGCTGACTGGCTTTCCCCTGGAACAAAAGCAAGGTTAATTCTGCTTAGGTACTTTTCGCATTAAGGGAAGCTTTGTATATTGCGGCCTATTAACCAGACCAAAAGACAAGTTCAAAAAATATGGCAGCAGAAAGATTTTTTTTATTGCGCGGTAAGGTACAGCATTACGCATGGGGCGGAGACAGTTACCTTCCAAAATTGCTAAATATTAATAACCCAAAGCATCAACCCTTTGCAGAATATTGGATGGGCGCGCATCCTTCCGCTGCTTCCACCTTACAAATAGGGAATGAATCAATACCCCTTAACGAAAGAATCGCAGCGGATCCTACTGCTTTTTTAGGGACCGCAGTATTGAAAAAATACGGGGAATTGCCTTATTTATTTAAAGTCCTGGATGTAAAAGAAATGCTTTCAATCCAAGTACATCCTTCCAAAAAAGAAGCTGAAAAAGGATTTGATGCAGAGGAGGCTGCCGGGATTGCCATAACTGATCAGAAAAGAAATTATAAGGACAGGAATCATAAGCCCGAAGTCATGGTGGCCCTCAGTGAATTCTGGTTGCTACACGGTTTCTTAGCGGAAAAACCACTTTTGGCTATCCTTCAAAATACCGTTGCCTTTGAAAGTCTGATCCCTATTTTCCAGCAAAAAAGTTATAAAGGTTTGTATCAATACGTCATGGAGCTGCCGCAGGCTGAGGTTGACCAGCTGTTGGCACCACTGGTAGCGTCCATCCTTGCAGCACCTGTGCCTGACAAATCCAGCCCAGCCTACTGGGTACGGAAACTCTACCTTGGGCATAGTGAAACGCCTGTTAACAATATCGACCGCGGGATATTCTCTATTTATTTTTTTAATATTGTCAAGGCAGTTCCCGGAGAAGCAGTCTTCCAGGGGGCCGGTGTTCCACATGCCTATTTAGAAGGCCAGAATGTCGAACTTATGGCCAATAGTGATAATGTTTTACGTGGGGGC
>DATJDF010000553.1:0-5711 GCA_035497555.1 Arachidicoccus sp.
GATTCCAAATATAAAGGAAAGCATCTCAGTCTTGAATTTGAAGGCGTTATGCAGGTCAGCGATGTATGGATAAACGATAAGTATATCGGCCGGTTTACCGGTGGGTATCTTCCCTTTGAGATTGACCTGACGGACAAGGTCGTATACGGTCGCAAAAATACGATCCTTTTAAAAGTAAATAACAAGGCCAACCCAGTCGTACCACCTGGTAAACCAGTTGCTAAACTGGATTTCATCTATTACTCCGGTATCTACCGGGATGTATGGCTGCATGTCCAGGATGAGTTGCATATTACCAATAGCATCAGCGCTAATAAAGTAGCAGGCGGTGGCATCTTTGTCAGTTATCCGGTGGTCTCCAAAGCCAGATCAACCGTGGATATTCAAACCCATGTAGCCAACCAGTACCAACAGGCAAAACAGTTTACCATTGAACAGGAGTTGTTAGACAGCAAAGGCCATATCGTTACTTCAACAAAAAGTCCAATTTATAGGCTTAAACCAAATGAAGATAAGGCATATCAACAACAGATCGAAGTCAGGAACCCGGCGCTATGGCACCCGGATCACCCCAATTTATATACCTTAAAAACGATTATAAAAGTAGGTACAAAACAGGTCGATGAAAAACTGACCAGGATCGGCATACGGTCTTTTGACATTTCTTCGGAAAAAGGACTGCTGATCAACGGCGAACCCTTCAATATCAGCGGTACCAACCGTCATCAAAACTATCCTTATATTGGAAATGCAATTTCCGATAACGCTACCTACAGGGACGCCTGGCTGATCAAGGCAGCAGGCATGAACGCTGTGCGTTCAGCCCATTATCCACCGGATCCGTCCTTTCTGGATGCTGCCGATGAGCTGGGTATATTAATTATTAACTGTATCCCCGGCTGGCAGTACCTGAATAAGAACCCTGCATTTGTGCATCACAGTATGCAGGACATTCGTCAGATGATCCGCCGCGACCGTAATCATGCCAGTATATTGTTATGGGAAGTCAGTATCAATGAAGTTTATCCACCGGCCGATTTTCGTTGCAAACAGGTGGCAGTTGCCCGTAGTGAATTTGGGAACCGGCGCAATTTCTTTACCAGCGGCGACTCCTACTTTACCAAAGCCTGCTACGATGTACCTTATGATGACTGGAACGGCGATCATGGGGATCGTAACAATACTACTTATCCTAATAACGCCTTTCTGATCAGAGAATACGGTGATTATGAATTTGGTGGCGGCAGCAGCAGTTCCCGTCAATTAAGGGGTGCAGGCGAGCGCAAACTGCTGCAACAAGCCTGGAATCTCCAATGGGCGCACAACAAAAATCGTAAATATGCACCAAGAGCGATCGGCGACCTGACCTGGGCATTTTATGACGGGCTGGCAGGCGTCGTCGTGGGTATTGAAGGCTGGGGAGTGGCGGATCTGTTCCGGATTCCTAAATTCAGCTATTATTTTTTCAAAAGCCAGCAACCGGAGCACCTCAGTCCCATGCTGTCTTTCGCCAGTGGCCCCATGGTCCGTATTGCCAGCGACTGGAATGCAGCGTCAGATCCTTCCAAACTTATTGTATATAGTAACTGTGAGAAAGTAGAACTACTGATTAACGGTAAGACTGTCCAGCGCCTGGCGCCGGACAACGGCCCGCAGACCGGTCCCAATAAATCCTTTGATGGAGGTAACGCTAACAGATTGGAACATCCCCCCTTTACTTTTAAAATCAGTGGTTTTGACCCCGGGACAGTGAAGGCAGTGGGTTACGTAAAGGGAAAACCGGTCGCTAAGGACAGTGTAACGACTGCAGGAGCTTTCAGGCAGTTAAAAATTGAACTGGCCACTCACGGCAGGAACTGGGAAAAAGGCGGGGATATTATGATTGTTTATGCAAAACTATTGGATCAAAAAGGGCAACTGACGGCCTCAAAGCAACGGGTTACCTTTAAGATCAAGGGCGATGCCTCACTGATGAGCCCCGCGACCGTGAACGCAGAGGCAGGAATTGCCAGTTTTCTGGTCCGCTCCGGTGACAGCAAAGGAAGGTTAGAACTCAGTGCTGTTGCTGCTGCTGAAGGTATAAACGTAAAGGGAGATTTAAAAGTCAATTTTAAATAAATAATTAATAAATAGGGACCGCATGAGGAGACAAAACTTTTTTTGTTGTTGTGTGGTGCCGTGCCTATTTACGGTGTTTTCCGTAAATAGGCACGGGGGATTTGAATAGAGGCGACCTGGATACTATCTCAATAGACATATCTGATAAAATCAGATCATCGCGTTACACATTTTTCCCATCCGGACCGGATCCGTTGCGACGGGTCCGGTGTGACCATTGATGGAAAGGATATGTAGGTAGCTTTTAATACAAATTACGAATGAGTTATTTTTGTAATCTAACAAATTTGTTTAAACAAATTTGTTAGATTTTGAATCGATATGAAAAATACACTTGAAATAGTAAAAGGGATACATCCCGGTTTTATGCTGGAACGGGAGCTGGATAAGCGAAAACTCTCCAAGGGGCAATTTGCACTTTCCATTCGTGAATATCCTCAGACATTGAGTGCGATCATGAAAGGGAAACGAAGCATGAATACGCCCTTGTCCATGCGCATTGAAGAAGCTTTAGGGATAGAAGAAGGCTTTCTCATGACGCTCCAGGTATTTTATGATATAAAGGAAGAGAAGAAAAGGTTGTCCAGGGAAAAACATCCTGATTTATCGAAATTCAGGCCCGCTTTATTTTGGGATACCAAGATGGATCAAATTGACTGGAACAAGCAAAAAAGAGCGGTCATTAAAAGGGTATTCGAGCGGGGCGATTTTACAGAAAAAAAGGAGATATGCCGGTTTTATGGCCATGATGCCGTTAAAAATGTACTTACAGCCAAATAACAAGTTAATGCCTGCTAAACTATATTGGAATACAGTTAACCCGCTACTGCAATCTGGTTTGAGA
This sequence comes from Arachidicoccus sp., assembly GCA_035497555.1. GTDB lineage: Bacteria > Bacteroidota > Bacteroidia > Chitinophagales > Chitinophagaceae > Arachidicoccus. The sequence continues at coordinate 2,963 of DATJDF010000553.1, forward strand.
AAGTTAATGCGTGAACCTTTATTTGATCGGTTCAGATTAGTCGCAGGGACACCGTATGTCTATAGATATAGACCTTTTTACCGACGCAGCCAATGAGACTATAAATTTTCAGCAAATTGACGATTATCTGAGACAGGAATTTACGTACGTCAGACCCGAAAAGCTTCCGGAAATAATCGCTTTCGGTGTTTCATACATTCTCGGAAACAAGCGAGAAGAATCCTTCAAACTGGACTTGTATTATACAGACCCGTTTATTTTTCCTTTCGTCAACATAGAAAATATCCGGCTTGCATCCAAAGAGGAAATTGCTGCGATGAAAATAGATGTAGCGCAGCGTGGCGGCAGAAAAAAGATTTTTGGGATATACATGCGTTACTGGATGATTATACGATGGAATATATGATAGCCCTTCATGAGCAGCGGTATCCCTTCACACATGATGATGCTTTAATCAATGCCAACCTGGTCCATTTCGCTCAAGCGGATGAAGATTTTGATCCTGTTTGTCTGTGGGGCAAGCATTGGGAAACGATCATGCTTGATTTCGATGAGATCATGAACCATTAGCAAAAGATTACATCCCGAAAAATCCGGGGTGCGTATAGAAAACGGAAATACCTTTTTCGCTATTGATGACAAACACGAGACCTGCTATCAGGATTTATAGTTTTTGGTGTTACTACTTCAATTTTGTAACTCCCCTCATTGGCTATAGCCTGAGTTAGGCCTCCGAAGTTCATAGACTCACCCAACGGCGCAGCTTCCTCCGTTTTTGTTTTATGACTGATTGCACCACAAGCAGACAGTATTTTTAATCCTTTCTAATACAATTTTGGCAGCGTTAAGATCACTGTCATGCATTGCATAGGACTTTGCCTGGTCAGTATATCACTAACATAAATCGTTACAGCGTTAAAAAAGCATCGGTTATTATCAAATAACAGGCAGTTATGTTTAAATTCAATAGCTTATATTTACGACAGGATTTGGAAGTACATTTCACATATCATTAGATTTCATATATTAAACAAACCGAGTGATAAAATAGCACAACAACATAATTCAGCTAAAGCGTAAGCAGTTGGTGCGATGTATGATAGCGAAATCAAGTGCAGATAGGAAATTGATTTGGGATATAATAATTAAATTCAAGCTTTAATAAAATTACATAAAATCAAAAATCTATGGAAAGAAGAAGATTTATCCATCAAACTGCTTTGAGTATGGTGGGGCTTACCATTATACCCCGCTTTGTACTCGGGGGCAACGGCTATGTGGCACCCAGTGACCGGATCAACCTGGGTTATATTGGTACCGGGAAACAGTCCCAGGGTCTGATGAATTATATCAATGGCCCTAAAGAAACGATCATCAAGGCAGCCTGTGATGTAGACACCCATAAACTGGCGCATGCTATTGAACGAGCTAAAAAGATTAATGAAAAGAAAGTTGCGACAGAGGTAAAAGGCTATAAACATTACCGGGAGCTGCTGGCAAACAAAGATATTGATGCAGTCGTGATCGCTACACCCGACCACTGGCATGCGCAGGTGGCTATTGATGCTGCAAAGGCCGGCAAAGATATCTACTGTGAAAAGCCCTTATCGCTCACCATCGCGGAGGGAAGAGCCATGGTGGATGCCACCAGAAAATATAAACGTGTCTTCCAGACGGGGAGCATGCAGCGCTCGTCTTATAATTTCAGGCAGGCAGCAGAATTAGTATCGAATGGATATATCGGTAAAATTACGGAAGTCAATGTTTCCGTTGGCGGCCCGGTGTCACAGTGCGATCTGCCGACTGAACCCGTACCTGATAATCTGGATTGGGATCTCTGGGTGGGGCCTTCACTATTCAGAGGGTATAACGCCATACTCGCACCTCCACTGGAAGCAACCGACTGGGCATGGTGGCGTGGATACCGTGATTTCGGTGGCGGCTATATCACGGACTGGGGCGCTCATATGTTTGATATTGTACAGTGGGCACTTGGCATGGATCACTCCGGCCCGGTTAAATTTATACCCCCCAAAGAGCCCAGTGCTAAGGAAGGTCTGCATTTTGTTTACGCTAATGGTATCAGGGTCAATCACAAAAACTGGGGTGAAGGCAATGCGATACAGTTTATTGGTGAAAAAGGCAAAATCGAGGTCAGCCGCGGATTTTTACGGACCAGCCCGGAAAATTTGGCTCAGCTGAAATTCAAGCCAAATGATAAACGCCTGTATTATAGTGACAATCATTACCAGGATTGGGTATCGGCTATCCAGAAAAGAACCAAACCGATTTGTGATGTAGAAATCGGCCACCGGACGGCAACAGTCTGTAACGCCGTGAATATTGCTTACCAGTTGCAAAAAGATATTCAGTGGGATCCGGTAAAAGAGCGTTTTGACAGCGAGTATGCTAATGTGATGGTGAGCCGTCCTTTTAGGGGTGAATGGGACTTCAGAAAGTTTTAATGCTTAAAATTGTACTACTGGCCGAAAAGAGCCCATTTTTTTCTTGCCAATAGTCCCGCCCATACTTTAATGTCAAATATGGGTAGGACTTTTGCTTTTGTATCAAGGCTTTTAAAAATGCGTTGTTTTTATTGTAATAGTTAATGTCTTTTAATACCCGAAGTGGTAGCGCAATAAATAGAATATACCCTCTGAGTTTAAAACTCCTTAGCGCTGGTTCTTTCCAGCGCTAAGGAGTTTTTATTTACATGCTTATATCCCCGAAACAGGTCTATTCTGTATTT
>DATJDF010000554.1:0-1954 GCA_035497555.1 Arachidicoccus sp.
TACATGAAAGGCGGTGTTGAAGAAGCAACTGCCATGGTCATGGACTTAAGGGAGAATTACAGCATATTTGCCTCAATTGTCGTTTACCCTGTCATACCCAAAGGACATATTATTTACCGGCTGATACCTTCGGCTGCACATATGGACGAGGATATTGAACAAACCTTACATGCCTTCAGTGAAACCAAGAAGAAACTGGATGCAGGTGAATATAAGGTCGCTGCCATTCCAGATAACTGGCGGTAGAAACAGGGCCCGATAAGGCGTCTTTTTCACTGGTACTAAGGGTGAGGTTTAAGGTAATGCTGTCTCTTTTCCATTTTAAGGAATAAGGACAGGACAGGTGCTTTAAACCTCATTTTTGCTTAAAAATAACGGATCTTTTTAAAGAACACTATGAGCACGCTAAAAAATTATCTGTCACTCGTTAAGTTTTCACATACCATTTTTGCTTTACCTTTTGCAATGATTGGTTTTGCACTCGGTGCAAAAATCGTCTATCAAAATAATAGCATAAGCGGAAAGGAAATCCTCATCAAACTTTTACTGGTGCTGATCTGTATGGTGACTGCCAGAAGCGCAGCCATGGCCTTTAACCGGTATTTAGATCGTCATTTTGATGCCAGCAATCCCAGAACGGCCATCCGGGAAATACCCAAAGGCATCATATCGGCCGGCAGTGCACTTCGGTTCACGATTATCAATTGCCTTTTATTTATCTTAGCGACTGCGTTTATCAATCCACTTTGTCTCATGCTGGCACCTGTTGCTCTGTTTGTGATTCTGTTTTACAGTTATACCAAGCGCTTCACAGCACTCTGTCATCTGGTGCTCGGACTCGGCTTGTCCTTGGCCCCCATTGGTGCCTACCTTGCCTTAACCGGCGTATTTAACCTGCTGCCTTTATTATTTTCATTGACTGTCATCACCTGGGTAAGTGGCTTTGACGTCATCTATGCGATGCAGGACATTGATTTTGACCAGTCTCAGAAGCTGCATTCGATTCCGACTGCACTGGGCAAAGTCCGGGCTTTGCACACTTCAGAGTTACTCCATGTATTCAGCACGGTTTTCGTTGTATTTGCCGGGTTTTATGGACATTTTGGCTGGATGTACTGGTTGGGCATCGCCATATTTGTTGGTATGCTGGTTTACCAGCATTTAATCGTCAAAGCTGATGACCTCAGCCGGGTGAACATTGCTTTTATGACTGCCAATGGCATTGCCAGTGTTTTATTTGGCTGCCTGGTTATCGCGGACCTGATCCTACTGTGAAATCAGGGCCAGATTTAGGAAATAAATTAAGCAGGAAATATTGATAATTAATATAATATTATAAATAACCATGGGAAGAGTCATTTGCATAGATTATGGTGGCAAGCGGACCGGGCTTGCGGTGACGGATCCACTGAAAATAATCGCCAGTGCACTGACGACCATCGATACCCATGATTTTATCCCCTTTTTAAAGGATTATTTCAAAAAAGAGACCGTAGAAAAAATTTTGATCGGTGAACCTAAAAACTGGGATGAGTCTGACACACATGCTTCGGCCATGGTCAGAAAAGCTATCAAACTTTTACGTAAAAATTTTCCAGACATCCCCATTGAAACCGTGGATGAACGTTATACTTCCCGGATGGCCAGTCAGGCCATGGTAGAAATGGGGATGAAAAAAAAGGACCGGCAGCAAAAAGGAAATACGGATCAAATCGCCGCTACCATTATGTTACAAGAATATTTGGCAAGTCAGTTCTAAAAAATTAGCCTAACTTTGTGCCTCAAACAAATCAACACGTAAATAAGTAATTTGACGCAAATATGATTTTACCCATTATTGCCTACGGCACCCCCATATTAAGAAAAGTTGCCCAGAATATTGATGCGACTTATCCAAACCTGGATAAGTTGATTGAAGACATGTGGGAAACCCTTTATGCCAGTAATGGAGTCG
>DATJDF010000555.1:0-3420 GCA_035497555.1 Arachidicoccus sp.
CCCCCTAACATTGCACTCTGCTGTTAATGCTGGTTCATTATTCCATTCTGCAAACAGATACACGTCAGCACCTGCATCAGGCTTGTCGCCAACGTATTTGTTATAATTCCAGTATATGTTCCCGTCTACAGATCCCTTTCCTTTACAAGACAATAAAAATATCATCAATGATAGATATATAATTCTTTTAATACTTATCAATTTTAAGGCTTAGAACCACGAATATTATTAGGTTTTCAAAACTCTTCGTTCACCAATTGATTGATCTCATCAGAAGAAACTCCATTCTTTTCTGCAATTTTCATAAGTAATTTGGTTCTTAGAATCTCGTACTTAAACCTTTTATTTGTCTTGGTTGCTGCCTGGATAAGGTAATAAGTAACTGTTATGCTAATAGCCAATGCTGCTAAATAAAATAATAGCATTCCACCGATGAATGAATCACCCATGATTTTTTAATTTTGGTTTAAAAATGTTTTAGCCGTGTAGAGATTGAGGCTCTAACGAGGATAAATATACATAAATTCAAAACATGATTTTTATTTTTTTTGATAAACCCTGGAATTCCTTGTTTGATCAATAGCTCATAAAATGCGAATTGTCGCAATTTATGAACTGGCAGAATTGGTACAAAATTATCCCGGTTTGGCATAAATTATTATCTTCAAATACTCGAAAATATATTTTGGAAATGATCAATGAAAAAGGAAAGTCCTTACACATTAATCACATTTGACGAAGCTGTCGAGTTGCTGGAACTAGACAAAAGAACTCTCATAACTACATCTATAATAGGAAGATACCCAAAGACAGGTTCTATAATAAAAAACAAACTGGGTCACTATTGGTTTAAAAAGAAAAAGATCCAGGAGATAATGTAAGCCTTATCTTCTGTACAGAGACCTGAAGCGGTTTATACAATTTAAAATAGAAACGGATTTTCCCGCTTTTATGGATTCAATAAAAAACCCTGCACCATTTACGATACAGTACAAGGTTTTCGAGATAGTATGATTTTCTTGAACTTATCCAAAGCAATAATAGAAACATCATTTTTTACAGCGTCCTTATATCCGACGAATTTGCTATAAAAAGCCATCGAGATACCCTAATATTATTTTCGTCTGCATCATCAGGCTTACGTGTCCCTGTGAAGGAACAATAGCCAAATGCGATTTGGGCATCGGTTCTAAATCGGCAGAAACACCACCACCTAATAATTGATACGTTTTCATCAACTCTATTTTATCCAATCCATCATTGTCGCCTGAGATGAGCAATACTGGTGAAGTAATTTTTGCAATATTGGAGTCACCGCAGTCAAACGGCACAGCTGCAAAATCAATCATTTGCTGTAAAAATTTTTTCCATTTAGTTTTGTCGGGTGCTATCGCATCGTATGCAGCTTTCAGAGGCGTGTTATCAAAAAATTCAGGCTTAAAATCTTTAAATCCGCCGTTTACAATAGGTAGCCAACCACTGGTTTTGTAAGTAGAAGAAATAATCACTAATTTTCTTATCCGTTTAGGGTATTTTATTGCGAATTGGTAAGCTACTGAGCCGCCCATGCTATATCCAGCAACATCAGCACTGTCAACTTTTAGATAGTTCATGACGCCTTCCACATCACTTGCGAGTGTAGCGATGTCTAATTTTCTTTCTGAAAATGGAGTATGTCCATGACCTTGAAATTCAATGGCAATTACTTTTCTTGTTTTCGATAATTCTGGTATTAATTGGCCCCAATTCATCTGGATGTTATAAAAGGCACCATGTAGTAAAACGATAGGTATACCCTTGCCATATACTTCGTAATAAACATTAATACCATTGACTGGCACATAACCACTGTCGTTGGGTTTAATTTGTTGTCCGGCGGACTTCAATACAATAAAAAAAAGCATAGCAATTGCTAATGTCGGTTTGAGGATATTAAATCCTGTAAATACACTTTTCATTGTGTTACTTATTTAAGGTGGTAAATAGTTGACTTAATTCATTTAATGACATTGTGATACCTTCCTTGAACCCCATTTCAATCATCTTCTCCATGCGAGCAAGCGATTCATTATAAATAGTAATACTGACTTTTGTCTTTCCGTTTTGTTCGGTGAAAGTGTAATCCCAATCGGAACCCGGTAATTCAGGGTTTTCATCTTTGTCCGAAAAAGCATTAAATAGCTTGAAGTTGGTTTTTGGGCTAATGGACGTATATTTCTGAATTGCCCAATGCTCCTGTCCTTGTGGGCTTATCATCGCATAAAATCTTCGTCCGCCAACTTTAAATTGCATAAATTTTGTTTTTGATGTCCAGGGTTTAGGTGCCACCCATTGGTCAAGGATTTCTGCTTTGGTAAATGCGTCCCATACCAGTGAAAGGTCAGCATCAAATTCTCTTGTTATGAATACCGTTTTCGCTGCTTTGTCAACGGTAAAATCAAATAGCAAATTGTTTTTCATTTTTTTTGTTTTTTTAGCGTTAATAATACGTTGTCGAGTTGATTGAACTGAGTTTCCTGCATTTTCCTTAATTTGGACAACCAAGTGTCAATTTCTTGTATTTTTTTTGGGTTAAAGTGATAATAAATTTCTCTGCCTGATTGTTCCGGCTTAATCAATTCACATTCTTGTAATACTTTAATATGTTTTGATACGGCTTGTCGGCTCATATCAAATTTTTCCGCCATTGCATTTGGTGTTAATGCATGCATAGCGAGTAAAGTTAATATAGCTCTACGGGTTGGGTCGGCTATGGCTTGAAATAGATCCTGTTTCATTTTTCGATAATTAAATTACGCAACTCTTAGGTTGCAAATATATGTGCAACTTTTGAGTTGCGCAAATTTATTTGCAATTATTTTTAGGAACTGTCTTGTCGCCCAAAAATGCCAAGTGTGTCTGGCGAGGAACCGGCGGAAATTATTGATAATGGACCCTGTTAACCAGATATCTGTATTGACAACACAAGCAAATATACAAAGTCGTCGGCCAGCTCAAATTTGAGAACAACTGGCTGGAAAAAACCTGAACGGCTCTTTAGCAAAAACTGGACGAATGGCTTTTGTAAATTAGGGCGAAAAGCGTTTGAGCATGCAGATGCAGTGTGACCTGTTAGGCTTGGCCAGGATCAGTTATTATTACACCCCTTCGGAAGAAACGGATGAAAATCTGCTCCGAATGCGACAGATAGACAAAGACGCATTTAATGCATCCATGTTACGGTGTAGAGCCTAAGCATGCGGAGCTGAGCACTAATAGCCAGCGTCCCTTAAATGAGAAATGAACACGTCGGTTAAATCAGCCAGATTCTTCTCAATATATTTTCCTGATTATTCTATCAGCTGCATGCCCTGCCATCAGACATCTGCGTCGTGAGTGCACTATAGACAATCGTTAGCTGATTCAGGTTCCGGAGGCTCT
>DATJDF010000556.1:0-3929 GCA_035497555.1 Arachidicoccus sp.
GTGCATAATCAAGCTTGGTACTATACTGCTGGCCAGTATGAATCATCCAGTTTACTAGTTTAACCAAGGCTTCAGCCTGCGCCTGCGTACGGTTATTATAATTTTGTTCTTTATAGATCAGCACCCAGGAGAATCCGGAAATTGGATATCCTTCTGCTGCTGAGGTATTTGTCAGTAATACTTTGCCGTCTGCCGGGATCTCAATATCTGCCGCTGCAGTGACACTTTCAATAGATGGAACAATAAATTTACCCGCCTGATTCTGAATGCTAGCATAAGGCATGTGATTTTGAATTGCGTAAGCTAATTCAATATATCCAACGCCGCCAGGTGTCTGTTTAACAAGACCTGAAACTCCTTCATTGCCTTTTCCACCCAGACCAATCGGCCAGTTAACGGAAGTCCCGGTTCCGACCTTCGTTTTCCAATCGGCGCTAACTTTAGATAAATAGGAAGTGAAGATGGCGGATGTGCCACTGCCATCTGAGCGGTGAGCCACAACGATATCCGTTGCAGGGAGATCCACACCCGGGTTAGCAGCTGCAATTTTGGGGTCATTCCATTTTTTAACCTTCCCAAGGAATATGTCTGCAACTACCTCTGGGGTGAATTTCAGCGACTCCTTGAAGTTGGGTAAGTTGTAGCTAATAACTACGGCACCAGCTGTTACGGGTACATGTAAAACATCGCTGCCGACGGCTTTCATCTGTGCTTCGTTCATAGGCGCATCCGAGGCGCCAAAATCGATTGTCTTGTGTGTTAACTGCGAGATACCGGCACCTGAACCAACGGATTGATAGTTGACCTGAATTTTGGTGGAATCGTGATATACAGAGAACATTTTAGAAAACAGCGGATTGTCAAAGGAACTTCCTGCTCCAATGATTCCAGCGCTACTGCTATTTGGATTACCGCTATTACAGGCGGTAAAAGAAATGACCGCTGCAATTGCAACAAGGGTCATCGCCATTCTACCTGATTTGATACGTATTTTTTTCATATTTTTCTTTTTTATTTGTTGTTGTTTAGCTGGTTTTTCCGGAAAAAACTTATCCATGCGATTCCGGCATTTATTATATTGATGATTTATTTTCCAAATACATAGTTAAAGGTCAGACGGTATACCAGATCATAATCATGTTTAGCGGCACCTGCTAGTTTTGCCTGCTGCCCATCATAACTGTTATACCAGAGATTCGGGATTATATGGACATTACTGACAGGTGTATAGTCCAGGCCTGCAGAAATGAATTTTTCTTTTGTATTGGGGTCGTAGTGAGATGAAAACCCCTGGTAGGTCATATATTTTTGATTGTTATAGTGACTATCAGGATTAAAAAAATCGATCCGGGAAAAGGCGGATAACTTACCCGGTAATATACTGGCGCGACCAAATAGTGAAAGTCCAAGTGCATTTGCATCCAGCGTATCTGCTATATTACCACTGATCCCTGCAACATCATTTTTCCCATGGTTGATAAAGCCCTCGGCACCCAGCGCGTAAAATTTATCGGAGTAGCCAATAAAAGCTTTTACCATATTGCGTGCATGATGCCAACTCTTGGTCCAGTTCAGTCTTTCATAATCACCATATAGCTGTAGCGTGAGTTTTTTGTCAAATAATTTTGCCCATAAATCACCATAAAACCATTTGAATTTATCGTTTTCCGGTACAGCGCCATTTCCATTGGCGACCATAAGGTCATAACCGTAGTTTGATTCCTTGTCAAATCTACCTCGAAGCGAAACGCCTAAATCAAATGAAGGGGTTCTGCGAATATCCGCGATTGTTCTTTCTACGCTCCTATAGCCCCAGACCCTTTCTGAGTTTGCTGAGAAGGCAGGTGTCATTGACTGACCGATAATTAAATCCGTTCCACGCCAAATATCTTTCCAACGGACATTGGCATACTTAATATAAAAGGTATATTTATTATTGGTCAGGAGATCTCCGGAAGTAGTTGTGGTGCCAGCTGCGTTGGTATGTGTCGTATTGTCTTCTGCTGCAAGTAATAGTTCTGTTGAAAATTTCTTACTGATATTATAATCATAGCCTAAGTATATCCTACGAAAAGCAAAACCATTTTCATTGTTTTTCATCCCCGTATATTGATTGGCTCCGCCTCGGACCAAAGAATCACTATGTGCCTTTGCCGCGTAATCTCCGAAAGCGTATCCCCAGAGATGCCCGGTTTTAGGCGTACCGGCTGCAAAAGAAGAGTCGTCGTTATTAAAGACCTGTGCGTTAACGGAAGGTAAATTGCCGATTATAGATAATAGTATAACAATTAGGTAATTACCTATTCTGGTCATATCCTTTTTAATTTGACACAAAGAAACCACCATAGAATGACTCCAATGTTACCTCAAGGTTAACTTAATGTTACCAACCGTCTGAAATCGAGCTTTGTTAATGTTTTGATCATAATTAAATAATACATGACTCCTTTATAATCAATGTGTTTTGGATTGTTTTGCAAAATTGACTCGATTATAATCCTTACATAATATAGCTGGCGTTCAGCCTTGTTAATCTGTGAATTTAGATGGATTGGAAGCGCGACAGTTTTGGTTAGGGGAGGTTTTGTGCACTGGTGCCAATAGTGATTATATTTTACAGCCAAAGAAGTAAAGATTGTCATTTTATGCCCTTAGGTATGCCCTGAAAATTATTGAAAAATAAGTACAAGCGATTTTGATGCAATCATCCGGCGTTCACTGGATATTAGAAAAAGTGCCATGAATTGGAATTGCAAAATCACAAAATTAAGGGGACTGCGGAAAAGGACGCTTTGGCCTATCTGACAGACGCAGGGCTCCTTGGAAGGAATATAATGTCCCGGCAGGGGGCGTTGGCCTCGGGCACATTCCAAATCCAGATAAGAACATAAGCTGAGGGGAATTGTCTGGCGGCTGATTATTTTGGCGAAGCGGACAGGAATTGAGACTAAAAAACCGCCCGGTGATTTTTTAATCAAGAACGAAAATCTAGTTGGATAAAAGCCACTAAACATAGGATGAATAACATCCGATGTTTAGTGGCTTTGTTTATTACTCGAATTTTGTATGTTATCTTAAATTATAATGCTGGATTTACAAAGATTCAGATCGCTGCTTCAATATTTTAACGCAATCGCTCTTTTGGTGGTTTGGTTTGATCCTAGTCCGGTTCCGAAACGGGAATCTTTGTCCGCAGTGATAAAAACAAATTCACAGCCAATCTTCTGCGCTTTCTTTTTTAAGTCCATGGTTGCTTTAGTATCCGTTCCATTGGCGGATCTCATATTAAAAAAGGCAGATTTACCCTTAATGTTATCCACTTTCTTTAGCCCGGTGATTTGGCTTTTATCTTCAAGGATAACTACATTTTGCCAGCCCTCTTCTCCAGAGATATCAATTTTATCAGAAACATGCTCTACTCTGCCGCTTGATCCATAAGTTATTTTATCTACGGCATATTTACTGATCGTTTGCTCGGCAGTCTCGTTTACGAATGTATAGTTGATAATAAATTCCGAGACTTTCGTTACTTTACCATCTATTGTCTGGCCGTTATGCAATAACATCTTGTCCTGGGAAAAGCAAACTACGGAAATAAAAATCCCAATAAGCAGCATGAATTGTTTTTTCATTTGTATTTTATTTTTTTGTTATATTGTTACATCAACCCTTTGTTGTTAATTTAATATATTCAGTTACCCCGTTGAATAATTTGAAATTTCAGGAATCTATAATCGAGTAGTAAATTGACTTGTTTTATAATGGTTGCTCATAAACAAATTAGACAGGTTTGGTTACCAATTTTCAAATGTACTAAATTATTGAATAATAATTACAGCCTTTCGACGCTTGCTCAATTTTTTTTATTAAGGGAGAAAACGGTGTTCTAGTTAAGAATAACTTTGACCGCAAATATTGCTACCTTATGA
>DATJDF010000557.1:0-14986 GCA_035497555.1 Arachidicoccus sp.
AAACCTAACCATACAAAATACAGCAGGAAAAGTAGGTCAGGCAGTTGCCTTACATGTGGAAGCAGACAGATCTGTCTTCAAAAACTGTAATCTGGTTGGTAACCAGGATACCTTATATGCTGCGAACGAAAAGAGCCGGCAGCTCTATATTAATTGTTTTATTGAAGGAACAACAGATTTTATATTCGGAGAAGCGACTGCGTTATTTAAAAAATGCATTATAAAAAGTCTTTCAGATTCCTATATTACCGCAGCTGCTACCACCAAACGACAACATTATGGATTTGTGTTTGACAGCTGCAGACTTACCTCATCGCCGGCAGTGCATAAAGTCTATCTGGGTCGCCCTTGGCGACCTTATGCAAATGTCGTATTTTTCCACACCTGGATGGGGGCACATATCAGACCCGAAGGATGGCATAATTGGGGAAATAAAGAAAATGAAAAAACTGCTTTTTATGCCGAATATGATAACCAGGGACCGGGAGCTGATATCAGCGGACGAGTCGGATGGGTCCGCTCTTCCAAAAATCTTACAAAAAAAGACATCAAAAAATATAGTTTACAACAAATATTAGGTGGTAATGATCACTGGAGCCCCCTAAATTAATTAAAAGTATGAAAAAAAAGATCATAAACGCCACAGCGATCACTGGACTTGCTTTCGCCTTATTGTTCCAGGCAAGCGCTCAACAACTCAACCGTCATGAAGCCGTGACTGCCAATACAAATTACATTTCAAAAGTCTGGTCACCGGATTTAGGCAATGGGAGCTATAAAAATCCGGTCCTCAATGCGGATTATTCTGACCCGGATGCAGTGAGGGTCGGTGATGATTTCTACATGGTCGCTTCCAGCTTTGAAGACGTGCCAGGGCTCCCCATTCTTCATTCCAAAGACCTTGTGAATTGGCGACTCATCGGGCACGGACTCTCCAGTCTGGTACCGGATCAACATTTCATGAAACCCCGACATGGCGAAGGGGTATGGGCTCCGGCAATCCGGTATCATAAGGACTCCTTTTATATCTATTATCCGGATCCGGATTTTGGTATTTACGTCATAAAAGCCAAAGACCCGGCAGGTCCGTGGACGCAGCCGGTACTTATCATGGGCGGTAGAGGCCTCATTGACCCTTGTCCGCTTTGGGATGAAGACGGCAAAGCCTATTTAGTGCACGCTTTTGCAGGCAGTCGCGCGGGCATAAAGAGTGTCATAGCTGTTAATAAAATGAATTCCGAAGGCACTAAAGTTTTGGATCCCGGTGTAATTGTGTATGACGGACATAAAGATGATCCCACGATAGAAGGGCCAAAATTTTATAAGCGAAGCGGTTATTATTACATCTTTGCGCCGGCCGGAGGTGTAAGCACAGGCTGGCAACTGGTACTCCGCTCCAAAAACATTTACGGCCCTTACGAAAGAAAGGTGGTGATGGACCAAGGGAAAAGTACCATTAACGGGCCACACCAGGGCGCCTGGATCACCACACCAAAAGGGGCTGACTGGTTTTTACATTTTCAGGATAAAGGCGTATACGGCAGAGTTGTTCACTTACAGCCAATGGCCTGGAAGGATAATTGGCCAATCATTGGGGTAGATAAAGATGGAGACGGCATCGGGACGCCGGTAACTACTTATAAGAAACCTGACGTAGGCCGCAGCTACCCGGTGGATAATCCAGCGGAATCCGACGAATTCAACAGTGCTGGATTGGGTTTACAGTGGCAGTGGATGGCAAATCCTGGCCGGGCCTGGTATTATATGAATCCTGCTCAGGGTGTTTTAAGATTATATTCGACTTTACAGGATACAGCAGCGGGCAACCTCTGGTTTGCACCTAATGCATTACTTCAGAAATTTCCGGCAGATCAGTTTATGGTGACCACAAAATTGGAGTTTTACCCTAATGCCAAATTAATAAATGAAAGTGCAGGACTTACCGTCATGGGCTTCAGCTACGCCGCTCTTGGTATCAAGAAATTTAAAGATGGAAATTATCTGACCTATTGGGTCAACGAAAATGCGGCAAAGGGAGGGGAGACGACTGAAAAGCAACTCGTTGAACTTAAAGGTCCAACTGTTTACTTACGGGTAAAAGTAGATAATGGCGGCATATGCACCTTCAGTTATAGCTTGGATGGCAATCAGTTTACAGCCATCAAGACCTCCTTTCAAGCAACAGTGGGCCAATGGATAGGTGCTAAAGTCGGGCTGTATTGCAGCCGGCAAGACCAAATCAATGACGCAGGTTATGCGGACATTGACTGGTTTCGGGTGACGCCTTTTGAATAATTTTTTCTGATGCAGCAATTGAATATTCAACCTCCTAATTGCAAAAAATGGATCCGGCATGCCGCCGGGTCCATTTTTTTATTTTCGCTTTTTATGTTGATGCATCAACCCAAGGATCAATAAATCTCCATTGCCCGATCACCCACATAGTATGTTTCCCAGATTTGACCTTTTGAATCTTACAACCTTTGCACACTGCTGCCAATCCTTCGCTGAAAGGATAGGCACCCTCGTCGTTTGGAATTATGACGACCCGCCCCTTTAAATTGGCAAACCCAATTTTGTTAATTTAATCCAGCATTCTAAAAAGTCCTTCTTTTGGATAATCAGGCCCCTAATCAAAATTATACACCCTGAATAATTCCTTACCAGTTACATCTATCGCTCATAAACCGGCTTTTAGTTTACCAACAAAGCCGACAGTTTTAATGGTGTCTGTAAAAGACATAATATCGATCAAAGGGGATAACAAGCTTTCCATTCAAATCTGCGTAACTATATTCCGTAAGTATCTGGGGGGTATCCAGTCAGAATGTCAGGTAATTGTTGCTGGGTTAAGCATCAATTATATTACTGAAGTTGAGGCAAATAATTATTAGAAAGTTTTTAATGATTGGTTTTATAATATTAAACTTCCAGCTAAACGGCTTGAAGACTACATTTCTATTTTTTTAATAATTTCGGTCATTATACCCCGCAGAGAAATTGCAGTAATATCATCTTTCATCTTAAAACTATCATCGCCACCATAAACGACAAACTTTCTTTGTGCGTTAATATCTGTACATGCCTTGTAAAAACCTGAAGAAAGTGCAGGTGCAGTACTTCGCTTAATTTCAATCGCCCAAATGTCATTTGGGGCAAATTCTAAAATAAGATCAATTTCATCACCATTTATCGCGCGATAGTAATAAGGCTGTGCCCAAGTTTGAACAACAGAAAGAATATTTTCAATTATAAAGCCTTCCCAACTTCCACCTACAACAGGATGTCCCAATATATCATTTGTATTATTAATATTTAACAAGGCGTGTACCATTCCGCTATCTCTAACATATACTTTGGGCGCGCGAACCAATCGTTTTCCGATATTTGATGTCCACGGCTTCAAACGCCGGACCAAAAGTAGATCAACCATCAAGTCTAGATATGTATTTATAGTCACCGAGCTTACTTCTAAATTGCGACTTAATTGAGAGGCATTTAATACACCACCTTGATTATGTGCCAACATGGTCCAAAATCTTTCAAGAGTTTGTGCAGGAATTCTTGGACCTAACTGTGGTATATCTCTTTCCAAATAGGTTTTAATAAAATCTCGTCGCCAGAGTATACTATCTTTTTCAGAGGCCGCCAATAAACTATTGGGGAATCCACCTCTCAACCATAAATCGTATATAGATACATCCTGATTTTCCATTATTTCCAATGCATCAATTCCAAACAATTCCAGATAGGTGATGCGTCCAGCAAGCGATTCACCTGATTGCCGCAACAATTCCATGGAAGCTGATCCTAGAAATAAAAAAATTCCGTTTTTTTTCCCCTTCCGTCTTTCCTGGTCTACAATACCTCTAATTGGTGAAAATATATCGGGCTTTTTTTGAACTTCATCAAGAACGATAAGCTTGTCCGTATTTTCCCTATGAAATAATATAATGTCGCTAATTTTTGCCAAATCCAAGGGGTTCTCAAGATCTAAATAGACCCAATTATTTTCTTCATTTAAATTCAACGCAAGTGTCGTTTTCCCAACTTGTCGAGGGCCCATTAGGGCAACTGTAGAACTTCTTTTTAAAGCCGACAGTAAATGCTCTTCCATTCTCCTTTTAATCATTTTACAAATTTAAATCTTTACTTTAAATTTGCAAGATTATACTATGTTAATTTATGTTAAATCTATGAATCATAGGTAATATATAAATAATATAACAAAAAATCGGAGTAAAATTACTCCGATTTTCGTTGAAAGTTAAATAAGAAATGTTACGGCATTTTATTGCATTTTAAAAAATATCATTATTTACCCGCTATATTTTGTTCCAGAACACCTGGCGCTCTGTCAAGCTCCTGTTGTGGAATCGGGAAAATCGTATCCTTATCTTCAAATGTGATGGTTTGTGAAGCAGAAACATACTTTTTTTCAAAGTTTTGATAACTTTCTAAAACAGTTTTTGCAGTACCCCATCTGACCAGATCATAAAAACGTTGGCCTTCTAAGGCCAGTTCCAATCTTCTTTCAAACTCAATTGCCTTCATCGCATAATCTGCATTTGGGAAGGAGGGATAGGGTTTTACATTATATGCAGCAACCGGTGAACCGTCCACTTCAATAGGTGGTAATTCGGCAGCTCTGTTACGAACGTCATTTACCCTGGCCAGGGCATAAGGGATGTCACCAGTATGCACTGCGCATTCAGCGGCCATAAGATACACATCAGCTAACCGGATGATGTTTGTGTTTAAACTTGTAATCTGTTCAGCGCCTGAAGCCGTATTACCTGCAAAATCAGCTTTATTAATCATTTGCTTTTTAGAAACAAAGGGGCCTGCAAAGGAAGGATCACGCATCCAGGCGTCGCCAGGAAAAATGCCCCAGTCCTTATAAGGAACACCTCTTCTGCCAACTGTATAATCTACCCTGGGATCAAATTTGATGGTCTTGTCCACCTTATAATTTGTTTTTGCGGCTCCAGTCAGCCCTAAATCAGATTTATAGGGGTTATCCCTATAGGATCCATCCAGGAGCGGCAGCCCGTTTGCACCCACTTTATAGGCGTTTACCAAATCAACCGAAGGTTGAAAAAAACCACAGCAACTTACAGGAGCGGTTCCGTATAATCCGGACAGCATATCTCCAACATTGCCATTATCACCTGAACCATCTGCATTGATAATGTTCTGAGCGGCAAAAATACTGCCTGGTCCGTTTTCCTTATGTACATCAAAATTATCCAGGAAGGATATTGTCATAAGTTTAGGTTTACGGGTAATTACATCTTTAAAGAGCGTAAGTGCCTCTGCGTATTTTTTTTGATAGAGGTAAACCTTGCCTAAATAAGATTCGGCAGCATATTTATCCACCCGTCCAGCTTCACCAAGTGGTTTCTCATAAGACAGGTTGGCTACGGCAAATTTAAGATCTTCTTCTATTTTAGGGTAAACATCTGTATTGTTGGGCACTTTTGCGGCATCCGCTGTATTCGTAATAGATTCATCAATGTAAGGAATCTTTGCAAATACCCGGCGTAAAAAGAAATAATAATGTCCCCTGAGCATTCTGGCCTCCGCCTGGATTTCCGTGGCTCTTTCATCGGAAAACTTATCATTCTGGTCAGCGGCCTGAACTTTGGCTAAGAGTGATAAGGTAAGATTACAGCGAATGATCCCTTCGTAATAATTGCGCCACATGGTGGGTAAATTATCGTTGGTACTAATGACTTTATGCAATTCAATATCATTCATCGGAGACTGATCCTGATTGGTGCTTCCTTTATGGGCATTATCAGCAGCAACTTCTCCAAATAGCCACTGGCTGGGTCCGCTGGAATAGTTGCCCCAGGTGCCATTAATATTGCCGTTTAACAGGCCGTAAGCACCGATCAGCGCTTGCTCAACGCCTTTTGTGGTGATAATCTGTTCTTCCGTTATCTGTGCTTTAGGAGTTGTTTCCAGAAAACTTTTCCCACAGGAAATGATAACGAAGACCGATAGCAGAAGTATTATAACGAAATATTTATTTTTCATACTGTAGTAAATTTATTTAGTGATCAATTAGACTAAAAAGTAACATTAAATCCAACAATAAATTGGCGCGAAGCAGGATAGACACCCAAATCTACACCTGGCGCAGAGAAAGTGCTGGAAAACTGGGTTACTTCAGGATCCAGTCCGGAATAACTTGTAATGGTAAATAAATTCGTGCCACTTACGTATAATCTTAAATTACTGACTTCTTTATGTTTGAACCATTTTTCAACAGGGAAATTATAACCAATCTGAAGGTTTTTCATCCTAAAATAACTGCCGTCCTGGATATAATAGCTGTTGGATTGTAATTCCAATGCCGCAGGGTTCCTGTAAGGTGCCGGGACATGGCTGTCTGTATTTGTGGGACTCCATGCATCCAGCAGTCTTGTACTGACTGCACCGTCAAAGGCACCAAAATCAGTATAATAACGGGTTGCGTCAAATATATCGTTTCCCTGCGTTGCATTAAAGAACATAGAGATATCAAATCGCTTATAAGATGCATTAAAACTGATAGAATAGATGAAGTCCGGATGCGGGCTACCTATGATTGTACGGTCAAAGGCGTCCACAACACCATCCGGCTTATTATCAGGTCCGGACACATCTTGATAAATCTGGCCACCCACCCTTGCACCCTCATAGGAAGGAACAGAAGTTAACTCAGCAGCATTCTGATAGATACCAGTCACTTTATAACCGTAGAAAGCACCAAAGGGTTCACCTGCTCTAAGTATAGAAGTATTGATACTTCTAAAACCACCGTAAATCTGCTCTGTAACGGTCGGAGCCAGCGAAGTCAGCAAGTTGACATTCCTTGAAATATTTCCACCGAGATCAAATTTGAAGGCATCAGCAGATCCGGTTGGATTATAGTGGTATGTGACAGATAATTCAAGCCCTTTATTGCTCATACTACCAATATTTACAAAAGGGGAGGCGCCGCCACCGACTGCCTGTGCGGGCAAAGGAACTGGATACAGCATATCCGTTGTTTTACGGCTGTACCAGTCCAGTGATCCGTCCAGTGCATGATGGATCAGGGAGAAATCTAATCCTATATTCCAGGATTTCAGTCCTTCCCATTTTACGTCTGGATTATCATAGCTATTTGTCCAAATACCACTTGAGAGATCCCCGCCACCAATGGGGTAGAAAGAGGTATTAATAGATGCCTGATAGCGTCTCATGAACTGGAAGGAGGGAATACTCTGGTTACCCGTCGTACCATAACCTACACGGAGTTTAAGATCATCAATCCAGCTGACCTTCTTCATAAAAGATTCGTTGGAGATTCTCCAGGCTGCACTTGCAGCAGGGAAATTTCCATAACGGTTATTCGGTCCGAAATTTGAAGAACCGTCCCGGCGTATGGTAGCGGATAAAAGGTATTTGTCGTCATAGGAATAATCTGCACGGCCAAATACTGAAAAGAGACTAGTTTCATAGCCGCTACTGCCACTGGACTTGCTTGTACTGGCGGCATCTAAATAGTAATAATTTATATCGCCGAAGACAAAAAAGTCGTTACCTGTTCCTGTCAGCACCCGTCCTGTATTTTTGACAGCCTCCGTACCTGCCAGTAAAGTCAGGTCATGTTTTTCTGCAAAAGTGTTTTTATAGGTCAGCGTATTGGTCCAGGTCCATTCAGAAGCATAGCCCTGAGTTTCATTCAAAGGGTTATTTGTATAATTTCCTTCTGAGAACTCAGGATTGGGATACCCGATACTTATACTGCTGTAGTTATCGTAACGGATCCCATATGTTGTTTTCAGATTCAGGCCTTTTATGATTTTCAAATCAGCAAATGCACTTCCGAAGAACTGATTGTCCTTATTGATATTATCCTTTGCCCGGAAGAGCACTGCAAGCGGGTTTTCGGCATTGCCTAATTTGTCCCCTTTCGATCCCGCAAAATTGCCCATTATATCATAAACGGGAACAATCGTCTGGGACCGGTAAGCCCAGCCAATAGGCGAGCCTTCTCCCTGGTAACTCCCAGCCACATTTGGATTGGATGCAAAACCATTGAAACTTAGGTAAGAATACTGCATGTTTTCACCAATGTTCAACCTGTCACCTAGTGTTACAAAATTTGTATTGGCCCGGATGACGGCCCGATTAAAACCTGTGTATTTAATTGTCCCGTCCTGGGTAAAATAATTGCCGCTTATCGCATAGGAAGATTTTTCGCCGCCGCCAAGAATACTCATTTCATGACTCTGCATCGGTGCATTGTGAGTAATCTCTCTGAACCAGTCAGTTCCAGATTGATTGGCCTTTGTAATCTGATAAAAGGTTTTCTGATCTTGGGTATACCTGTATTTTGATGGATCAGCATCAGCAGGCGTTACGTCCTGCCCGGTAACAGTTCCGGCAATTAGATATTCAGGAAGCGTTGGTGTAGACCCCGTCCCGTAATTTGAACCGGTTGTTCCTGTTTCGCCCGGTTTCAGTCCGGCATTGGTATAGGCAGAATACAGATACTGAGCGAATTGCATCGGGTTCAAATATTTCGGGAATGTTCCCTTATTTGGCGACTGAATTCCGTAATAGGAGCTTACTGTGACCTTTGGTGGTCCTGTTCTGCCTTTTTTGGTGGTAATAATAACAACTCCGTTATTGGCTCTTGATCCGTAAATAGAAGAGGCGGAGGCGTCTTTCAACACCTGCATGCTTTCAATATCATCGGCATTCAGCCAACTGAGTTTACCCGAATAGGGCATTCCATCAATTATAAATAGTGGGTCGTTATTATTAATCGTACTAAAACCCCGGATCCTGATCTGCGGAGTCGCACCAGGCGATCCGTCATTGATAATCTGCACACCAGCCGCTTTTCCTTGCAAGGCTTCTACCGGACTCGCAGCAGGTTGTGATTTTACTTCATTCATGTCTACAACAGAAACGGATCCCGTCAGATCTTTTTTCTGTTGAGTACCATAACCAACCACGATGACGTCATTCAGATTGGATATTTCTGCAATAAGGGTCATGTTGATTTCATCAGCATCTCCAACTGCTGTGGAGGCAATTTTATAACCAATGCTGGAAAACTCCAATATGTCACCCGGGTTAGCATTGATTTGATAGGAGCCGTTTTCGTCAGAAGTCGTTCCAACCGTTTTGTCTTTAATCTGGATACTCGCATTGGCAATAGGGGCTCCAGTTTCATTTGTGATTTTTCCTTTTATCGTCTTGGTTTGGGCAAAAACATTTAACACAAAACCAAAAGAAAACATTAAAAGCAACAGGGATGAGGTCCTAATTTTTTTCATATGAATTAAAAAAATTTAAAGTAATCTGATAATGATGCGATTGCAAATTAAAGTTATAGAACTTTATTTTGTTAACAAAAAATAAAAAACTTTTTGATCATTTTTTTCGTTAACAAATGACTTGATCACTTAGTTTTTTATACACATAATAATATCCTGCAAATACTAGTCATTTTTATTCAAAGAAAAATGCAGCGGCGAGCGAAATGATGATGCAGAACGCATCCTAAGTATAAATGAAGGCTTGAAATTCCCGGTATTTCTCCATAACTAAAGAGATAATTATCTATTTTTTTGCCGTAATCAGTGCCCTGACAGTTATTTTATTATGTCAGACATTATTTTATGAAAATAACATTCTTTTTCATAAAAATTTACATAGTAGACAACATATGTTAATAGTGTTTAGGCCTAATTTATGTTAATTATATCCAAATAAAAAAAGTTTGGGTAGGGAAAAAGGACATTTAAGGTACTTTGTTTTGAATTTTATAGTTATTCTCTTGATGCAAAGGTTTGCATTCTTTTATTTTTCAATTAAACTCCATTATGTTCACTACCACAAAATTAAAAATGCTTAGTTCAAAATCAGTAAGCAACAGAATTCATGCAAACCTTTGCAGCACCCTGCTGTTACTCCTTTTTTCGTTTTTTTATGGCCATGGTTATGCATTTCAGACAACGTCTGTTAATCACTTATTTTCACCTACAGATACGGCCGCCGTGCCCAAGGAAATACAGGATCCTGAATGCATTGGCATTAATAAAGAGCCCGCTCATGCTACTTTAATGCCATATGCAACACTAAAGGAAGCACTGACAGCCAATCGTCATGGTTCAACTTATGCACGCAGTTTAAATGGTAATTGGAAGTTTAATTGGGTGGACTGGCCCCAAAAACGACCGGTAGACTTTTACAAACAGGATTATGACGTATCTAAATGGAAAGAGATTCCTGTTCCATCCAACTGGGGATTACAGGGGTATGGGACCCCAGATTACAGTAATTACAATTATATCTTCCAAAAGGATTTTCCTTATGTGATGAGTCCGCCGCCTGTAAGTTATACCACTTACCGGGAAAGAAATCCGGTGGGTAGTTACCGCCGCGACTTTGAAGTACCTGCAAACTGGGATGGTCGGCGCATCTTCGTCACTTTTGACGGCGTAGATGCCGGATTCTTTCTTTGGGTGAACGGCCAGAAGGTGGGCTATAGCGTAAACAGTCGCAATGCGGCTGAATTTGATCTGACGAAATATGTTCATCCAGGCAAAAATATGATTGCCGCTGAAGTTTACCGTTTTACGACAGGCAGTTATTTAGAGGATCAGGATATGTGGCGACTAAGTGGCATATTCAGAAACGTGACACTTTGGAGTAGTCCGGTGGAACATATCAGGGACTACTTTATTAAAACAGATTTAGATAAGAAATACGAAAATGCAACAGTTACGGTTACCAGCAAGGTCAAAAACTATGGTGAAATCGCCACCAAGGCAAAAGAGCTGACAGCAACTTTATATGACGGACAAGAAAAAGTGAAGGGTGCTTCTGCAACGGCTCAGGTACCGTCCCTACAGCCGGGCCAGGAAGTAGACGTCAAATTACAGTTCGATCTGCACAAACCCCAAAAATGGACTGCTGAAACGCCAAAACTATATACAACGGTATTAAAACTGAATGCAGACGGCAAAACAGAAGAAACCTTGTCTTCACGTACCGGCATCCGTAAAATAGAAATCAAAGGCCGGTTGTTTTTGGTGAACGGCGTGCCTATTAAATTAAAAGGTGTAAATCGGCATGAAAACTGGCCGGATGATGGCCATGCCATTACAGAGGAGCAAATGATCAAGGACATCCTGCTGATCAAACAGGCAAATTGCAACCATGTCAGGACCTGCCATTATTCGGATGACCCCAGATGGTATGAACTCTGCGATGAATATGGCTTATACCTGGTAGCTGAAGCGAATCTTGAAAGTCATGGTGCCTGGGATGAGTTTAATGAGGATCCGAGAATCAAAGCTGCTATTATAGATCGCAATGTGGCAAATGTGGAGAATTTCAAGAACCATCCTGCCGTTGTTATCTGGTCCTTGGGGAATGAGTGTGGCAGTGGCGGCAGTAATTTCAGGGCAGCGCTAAAAACCATTGAGGCTATTGACCCAACGAGACCCACACATTATCAAGGATTCGGGATTGGTGGAGGTAATCCTGCGGATATAGACAGCGAAATGTATACAGATGTTTTCAACCTGGAAAAACATGCTAAAGACAGCTCCCTTACCAAACCGTTTTATTTATGTGAATATGCACATGCCATGTTTAACTCCATGGGCTCTGTGGACATTTACAATGATCTGTTTGACAAATACCCTTCTTTATTAGGTGGCGCAATTTGGGAATGGCAGGACCAGGGGATTTACAATAACCGGGACCCTAAGCATCCTATTACTGCATATGGTGGTGGTTTTGGCGAGGTACCCAATGATCATTACTTTATCCATAAAGGGGTTGTCTTCTCCAACAGATCTCCTAAACCACATTATCCGGAACTCAAGCATGCCTATCAATGGATAACGATTCAACAGAAAGATCAGCAGGCAAAATATTTTACCATAAAAAACAGGTATCAGTTTACCAACCTTGATCAGTTCACTGCAAAATGGACACTTAGTGAAAATGGCAGAGAAATCGCGGGCGGTCCACTGAAAGTAGGTAGTATTGCTCCCGGACAGGATAAGGATATTAAGGTCCCTTATGCATTGAAAGCAAAACCAGGTGCTGAATATTTCCTGCGCATCTCTTTTGATTTAGCGAAAACTGAAAATTGGGCTGGCAAAGGATATGAAATTGCTGAGCAGCAATTTGAATTGGGGACACCTGTGGCTGCCACAAAAAATAATGATCAGGGTGCAAAATTGACCCTCAGTGATTCAAAGGATAAGGCGGAAATAAAAGGTGCTGATTTTGCACTTTCATTTGATAAGGCAAAGGGAACCTTTGCACAAATTTCTAGAGGTGGTCAGGAACTGTTACAGGAAAACGGCGGGCCAATGCTTCATTTATGGCGCGCTCCCCATCAGAAGGATGACATGTGGGCCAATGAAGATTGGGACAGATACGGCTTAAAACACCTCAAATGGACAACAGATAATGTAACGCTAACCCAGAAGGCAGATAATATTATAACGATTCAGGTAGCACTCACCGGTAAGGGAAGGCAGGATTTCTCAGTTCAGCACAGCGTTCTTTATACGATAAATGGCAACGGTGTTATTAAAGTGGATAATGATGTGAAATTCAGCAATCAGCAGGTGGTACTCGCCAGACTTGGGGTCAGGATGTTTCTAAGCAAAACACTTGACCAATTTAATTATTTGGGTCGTGGCCCCATGGAGAACTATGCAGACCGTAAACGTGGCTCTGACGTGGGTAATTATTCAAGTAGTGTAATGAAGCAGATGACGGGATATGAAAAACCTATGGAAAATGGCAATCACGAAGATGTCCGGTGGGCGAATGTTTATTCAAATAATGGAACAGGTATTCGTATTCTTCAAGGCACTGATCATTTGCAGGTTTCTGCGCTGCCTTACAGTGACGAAGAAATGCAACCTGTGGAATATAAAATTGATTTACCAGACAGTAAAGGTACTGTTCTTTGCATCAGTCACAAAACGCTTGGTGTAGGTTCTAATGGCTGCGGACCCCGACCGCTGGATCAGTTTGTCGTTCATTCCAATGATGCGAAATTCAATTACGAAATTGATCTGTTAAAGCAATAACCGTTTTGGATCCCAAAAGAAACTTCCGAACAGTTCCAGAGCCGGAATTATTCGGAAGTTTCTTTTTTAACTTTGCCATCGGAATTTGAGCGATAAAATAAATAAAGGCACCTTAAATGCCGGGCCAGTATGATCGCAACAGTGCTTGACCCACCCAGGCCTTTTTATAAATAAACCATAATAATTGAAATGCAGTCCGGTCGCGTAATCAGAGAGTTTTAATAGATCTGCGCTCAGACAAGCTATATTCGTTTAATAACGCGATCCTGCTGTTTCTAATAAAAGATCAGTAAAACCAGTCCTTACATATTTATGAATTCAGTCAGTGTAGCGCGCAGATTGAAAGATCTATTTATAAACATTTAGCCTCCAGTAAGTCTAGCGCCCAATCTTTAAACAGGTGATCTTTCCGTCCATCGTGCTGACAATTACGGTATGATTTTCCAGTGGCAGGATGCTGTTTACCAGTCCGTTTGATACTTTATATTTCCAGAGGACTTGGCTGGTTTTTCTGCTGACGGCGACCACCAGCCCGGAACCGGTCGGTAAATAAACGACCTGGTCCTTCTCAAAAATCGGTGTGGGGCAAATCTCGTAACCGAGCGCTACATCCGGTTGCCAAACGAGTCGCATCGAGTCCGCAGTTGTGGAAAAAGCGCATAATGCACCCTGCATCGTCTTTGTATAAACCATTTGGCTATCGCAAGAAAGCCCCATGGATTCTCTTACTTTCCTATCCGGGTCACCCTTTCTCCAGATTACTTTACCCGTGTTAGCATCCAGTGCTGTCATCTTCCGATCCGGTGCGACAATAAATACCCTCCCGTCGGTAGCCACAGGCCAGCATGCAGCGGGTGAATACATCCGGTTACCACTACCGTTGTTCCATTTCCAGCATAGTTTACCGGTTGCTGCATCCAGGGCATAAAAATCATTGGCCCAACAGCCAAAATACAGTTTGCCACCGTACAGCAGAGGCCTGTCTACCATAAATCCCTTTACCTGCGCAAAGTCCCAAATCAATTGACCGCTATGAAGGTCAAGTGCCCTGAAATGCCCGTCAGAACCACCGATATACACCTTTCCGTCCGCCAGCAGCGGACAGGCAACATTGGGCTTTTCTGTTGCGAATTTCCAGACCAGTTTGCCGGTCTTTGCATTTACACAGTAAATATTCTTATCCGTTGAAGCAACAACCACGAGATCACCGGCTACACCGGGGGTCGAATAGATCTTCCCGCCTGTCCTGAATTTCCAGCGCAGGTGACCGTCTTTTTTATTTAAGGCCATTAACCAACCACCGGTATTGGTCGTGATCAGTACATCCCGGTATTCAGCCACACCGCTGCTAATATCGCTGCTGTCTGTAAATTGCCATTTTGTGGTGACCACCGGATATTCCTTATTGACGCTGTAGGACGGGCGGGCATAACGGGTCGTATCTGCTATGAAGTGATGGTTTACAAGCGGGATATTTGCCCAGGGAGCTTCTGTACTCCCACCGGGACGGCGTACACAGAAAGTTGCTGTATCGGCATGAATATGTACAATGTTATAGCCACCTACCGTATCTTTTGCACGCAAGGTAGAGCGGGTTACGACCGCCGGGATCCCTTCTGTATTCAGCTGCGCATTTCGATGCCAGTGGCCATTCAAAAGCAATTGAACGTTGTGCTTTTTCAGTTTATCAATGGCATCATACCAATTATTCAACCCGGAATCCAAAGGATAATGGTTGACAAAAATAATCGGTATCTGTTTATTATTTAAATGCGAAAGGGTAGAATCCAACCAGACAATACCTTCCCGCGGAATCTGACCGGGTCCCATTCTCATATTGGGGCCTGAACCGGTCAGATTCCGCGGGAAGGTAT
>DATJDF010000558.1:0-4506 GCA_035497555.1 Arachidicoccus sp.
TGAAAAGAATATGCAACATACTGATAATAAATATATTGTATGCTATAATGATGATTTATAGGCCTATGGAACGCGCCCGACCCCATTTATTATACGGATAAGCAGCCTGACAAATAAACACAAAAGCCCGCAAGTAAATGACTTGCAGGTTTTTGTGTTTAAAGGAAAGGAACGCAGTTCATATTAACGCAGCAGTGCAGCAGCGCACCATAACAAGGGCGCCTGTCCATGTAGATCTCCAATATTTTGTTTACGGTCCAAATAGTATTGCCGGTCATTTTTCTTATTCGTGCCTTCGCAGACATTATGGATATCGTTGTTTGCATCAATAAACTTTATTAATGCCAGCCAGGCTTTTCTGGCGGCAGGCCCAAAGGTTGCTTTATCCAGCCAGCCTTCCTTTACTCCTGTAATAAAGGCATAGGTAAACATACCCGTTGCCGAAGTTTCTTCCCAGGCAGCAGGATCATCAATTAATTGCCGCCACATGCCACTGGGCGCCTGGTATTTCAGTAAGGCTTTCATCATTGACAGGTAACCTTTCAGGATTCTTGGTCGGTCAGGATGAGATTTTGGCAGGCAGCGAAGTACCTCGGTCATACCTGCTGCCATCCAGCCATCACCCCGGCCCCAAAAGAAGGGGACATCTGGCGCGTGATAAAAGAGGCCATTAGGCTGTTGTAAGGAATCTAAGTAATGCACCATCTCTTTGGCCGCCCGGTCCAAATAAACGCTTTTGCCTGTCGTACGGTAGGCCTGGGTCTGTAAGGCAGTTATCATATACATATCATCTATCCACATACGAGTCTCCCAGGATAATCCTTTTTTGTAATAGTAGAAGGAGGCAGCGGTCGCTCTTTTCCCCGATGGCGCGCCCCACTGGCGGTCTGCTATGGAGGTGGCTAAACTCAGGTACCGTTTATCTTTCGTCTGCCTGTAAAGGGAAAAGGGCACGATCCCAAAAACAGCATAATCCACATGATCAGGTACTGGAATCATACTTGCTTTTTCGCCAAAAAGAGGTTCAAATCTTTTAACAAGTGCTTGCTGTAAATCCTTATTCTTGGTGGCAGCAGCAAATTCAATTGCTCCGTACCAGGTACAGCTTTCCGGATAAGTAATATATTTTGGAGGGGTAGTCCTGTTGAAATTCGAGTGCGGTGTCGCCACAAAATGGTCAGCGATGCGCTGGCCGATCTCCTGGGGTGAATCCCCTTTGGGGAAATTTTTCAAATAGTTTTTACCGGTCTGCGCATTGAGCCCGGTTACACTCAGACAGGTAATTACTGCTGCGGTCAATAAAATAGCAGCTCTTTTATAAAGTAAAGTATAATTATAGTCAATGCATTTAACTTCTTTGTAATTAGGTTTTTGTGTATTCATTTTTTAGTATTTAATTATAGAAAATTGGTTTGTTATACTGCTGATTTTTTGATACATAAGTTGATGTCTGGAAACTGATTTAAAAAGATGACCCGGTTATCAGGATCTTTCTTTTTATAGAATAGAAATTACTACCCAATACTGAATTTACAATTTATACTCAAATTATAAGGCTTGTCTAATGCTTTATCCGCTGCACTTCAATCCAGGAGGACTCTGAGGCTGTCAGGCATGCGGTAAACAGCGCCTCAGGTACGCCGCTTCTATCCGTATATACAAATGGGCGCTCTCTTCTTCTAAAGGTGAACTGACCGCCATCGTCATAGTATACTGTTTTCGTATAGACCGGTTCTTTGGACAGGAGTGTATAATGGATGCCGTCTTTTGAGTAATACTGCGCACCGCTCTTGGAAATTCCGGTGGCCTTGCCGCCAAAATCACTGACCAGTACGTTATATCTATTATGACTCCACCAGATCGTAGGATCTTCGAGCTCATTTCCTGCCGGTAGTAAATTATGCCCGCCAGCCAGCAGTGAATAATGGCCATCGAAGCTGGAAGCTTTGTAAGCCTGGGCAGTGCGCAGGCCATCCACGACCTTACGTCCGAATACATACATGGATCCATCTTTCATTACAAGCGGCGCAGGATTGGAAAAGGGCAATATTACCCTGTCAGCTCTTTTCCAGGGGCCGGTAATCTTATCTGCATAGGCATATCCCGTTTCGTTAGCGGAAGAAATGTAAAACAATACATACTTACCGCCTGCACGGATGATTTTAGGGTTATGCGCCCGGTCGTTGTCCCAGCATCCGGGTCTTTTCTGTAGAACAATTTCCTGGAATGTATAGGGACCGTATAAGCTTTTGGAAGTTGCGCGCACAATCTCTGAATACTTCGTCCAACCGGCAAGTCCATATTTTTCAGGCCATCTGGAGGCAAACATATGATAGGTCTTTCCCACTTTAATAACAGAAGGACACCACAAAATATAGCCAGGCATCTTAAAGCCGCCGGCTTTTATGCAGGGCCCCAAATCGGCTTTTAAAGTTTGCTGCTGCAAGCCAGGCTGTGCATGCTGCTTTGACTGTGCATGCAAAGCGACAAATAAAAACAGAGAACTGATAAGCATCCCTATTTGCCTGTAAGTGACCCGGCGCCAGGTTATACCCGAAATATTGCGCTTGTGGCCCCTCCTTGTATCTGTGACTGTAGCGTCTGAAATGCTGACAGTACGGCTTAAAAATAGATCCATCTTCGATTTTTAGGTTCATTGGAGATCATTATTTAATACCCAATATTTCTAAGAGCACCTGCCCCCAGCCTTTCTTTTAACTGTGCCAGGTAAAGGCTTTTAGGCGCCACGGGTGTTTCGTAGGCGTCATATATACCTTCCGGTACATCAGGTGATTTATCAAAGGGCATCGGCTTGTACATTTTCTCCCCTGTGCTTCCTATCACCCAGTTGGCACTACCGGGTGGCATCTGGTTCAGATAACCGGCCGCCTGGCAATTCCAGGCCACCGCCCAGCCAACAGCCCAGCCGTGTCCTGATCCATAAGCGCCACGGTTCATAAAATCAATTCCTCCATCCGGTACTTTGCAGCCGTCAATTAATATTCCGGTGGCCCAGCGCTGGTGTGGCTGAATCCAGCCCTTTCCGGTAAAAGTACAGTTCAGCAGTACAATAGGTCCCGTAACACGTGCACCTGTGGCAAAATAAAAAACGTTGTCCCCACGGATAGAACACTGATTAAAGAGCAGTTGCGTACCACTTCCATTGATATCTGCCGGTTTAGCCGCCCCTGTCGTAGGTAGTGCATGTTCTATAGATACATGATCTAAGGTAATTCTTCTACCCGTAACACTGATGCTGTTGACGGTGTTCAGGATCCGGACATTTCTAACCCAGGCGTCTTTTACCCCGGAGAGTGTAAACGCCTTATCATGCCGCTGAGAAATGGTACCTGACTGCTCCTGCGCATAGATACTCAGGTCCTCAATGCCGATATCTGATAATTCACCTGTATACTGAATCCTTTCAACCGTTACGCCCGGCGGATTCAGGTACTGGCTGTCATAACTATCGGCCAGTGGCACTTCGAGCATGAGTTTGTTTCCAGTGACGGCAGCAATCTGACGCTCTGTTGTCAGTGCTCCGGAGAGCCAGGTCTGGGGCTTGTTATTGCGGGTGAGATGATCCATACCCATAAAATGGAGCCAGGCAGGCGTTACCGACTTCGTGATACGGATCCAGTCACCTGTCTTCAACCCTGCGGAACTTTGTACATTTATATAGTCAGCGCCCGCAGGCAGGTAACTGTCCTCCAGTTTTGTGGCCTTACCGACTGGGGTGACTTTTACCTGCCCCCTTATCTCAATGGCAGTATGCGGCTTGTCCTTCAGTTGAAGGACCGTGCCTTGCTTTCCATTTATACTACCGCTTCCTTTCAGCACGACGCCACTTGTACTTATTTTCAAAGCAGAATAGCAGTCAAACACACCCGGTGCTAATAATACTGCACCGCGATAACCGGCTACGAGTGGCATCTGCCCTACCCTGTCAATTGCTGCCTGTATGGCTGCTGTGTTATCTCCCGTAACAGGTGCCAGTCTTAGTTTTACAGGAACCTGCGGCAGAGCAACCCCGCCGCCTTTATAACCTGCATTTGAGAAGTCCATGATCCGGTCTCCCTTTTCAGTTCTTTTGTATATCAGTTTACCCGCCTGATTGCCCGTTTTGTCTGCCCCTATATAGACCCACTTGCTTTGCACAGAAGGCTTCCCGTTTGACTGCTGAGCATTCATCACCGAAGCGTAGCAGCAGGAAATTACCAAAATGCCTACTGTGCCCCATAATTTCTTTATTTTAACTGCCCTATGTTTTCTGTAATGATTGACCATACAACTTTATTTTGACCCCTGCAGGTTTGTTTGATGAAGTTTTATTTCCAGAGGTGCAAAATAATTTAATTGTATAAAAAGGATGGCCAGCTATATTACTGGTATTTCAACTATTTTGGCCGTATAGCTTGATAGTGGGAAACAGGTTGCCAAATAAAGCAAAAGACATTGCCTGTCAATTAGCGCATACCTAAGGCCTGTTTTACACCTTTCACATTA
>DATJDF010000559.1:0-22461 GCA_035497555.1 Arachidicoccus sp.
GGTCGTCATAGCAACTGCTTTTACAAAATTTCTTCTGGTAGTGTTCATTCGTTTTTTTTTTGCGGATCAGAATAAATAAAGTGATTCATTAAAGATGCGCAATTTCCACTAATAAAAAACACACAATCGATTGTTCAATTTTAAATTATGGACAAAAAAAACAGCCATACGTAGAAACGAGCGGCTGTTGCTAACCTATGAAAAACACCTAAAAGTTTAAACTGTCTTTACAGGACAGTTCATCAAATATTTTTACTTAGAAGTCTGTTTTCGATTTTTCAGTTCCTCTTTCAACATTTTTCGATATGATTTCTCCGCTTTGAAAACATCCTCGGCTCTCTCATGAGAATGTAGGATCTTTACAAAATCATTTCTGTACCGATCCTTCAATGCAGACGCCTGTTCTTCGAATGCCGGTCTATTACCGACATTAGAATGCCACGCTTTTTTCAATTTCAAAAAATAGCTGTTATATACAGGCCAAAACTCTTGAGATTCTGTTGCAGTTAAATTAAGTTGACGCGTAAAAAAAGCGATTTTTACTTTTTCAACCTTATCGCCGTTTCGAGATCCGTTAGTTTGTGCCAAGCAAATATAACCATGAAAAAGCATAATCCCTAAGAAAAGCATAATTTTTTTCATTCTTCAACCGATTTTTTTTATTCCACATCCAAATTTCAAACCCCGCTTAACACATAAGTATTATTTATAATCAATAAGTGGCAGGTGTTCTATCTAAATAGCTTTCCAACTCCTCATTTGTCATATCACTGATTGCTCTTTGGGTTTCCACCGCCGCCTTCTCGCTTAAGCTATCCAATCTGGACGGATCTGGTGTATTGAGGTAATTGACAATTTCCAAATTACTCAATCCAGACAAATCCTGTTGG
Source organism: Arachidicoccus sp. (assembly GCA_035497555.1). Lineage (GTDB taxonomy): Bacteria > Bacteroidota > Bacteroidia > Chitinophagales > Chitinophagaceae > Arachidicoccus. The sequence goes on from DATJDF010000559.1 coordinate 891, forward strand.
AAACTATCGCTGCCTGATGGTATCGTTGCGGCGTACTGATTGGCCGAACTCGGGATAATTTGCGTGTTTTTATTGTGATTAAAGTATCTTTCACCACTTATCAATACTGTTAAAATGGCTGCCGCTGCAACTGCTGAACGCCAGATTTTCTTTCTGGGTGTTAATGGAATTATTTTTCCCTCTGTATCATTTTCACCGGATACAGGCTTAACAGCATTCGCTGTGCTAATTTGAACCAGCGGGTCCAAACCTGCAAAATAGCCTTTAGGGGCCTGATATACATTCTGATTGCCAATGGATAGCAGAAATGGTGCTATTTCTGCAAGCTCCTGATAGACCTGCTCATTTTGAAAGTTCCCTCTCTCAGCGGAGATTTTGGTTGCGACCCCCTCGCTATTTGCCGATTTGATGCGGTTTAAGACCTGCCCCGCAAATCCCGCAAAATAGCCATCCGGTACGTGATACGCCATCGCTTTTACGTACTGGTTCGTGGTAATTTTGGCCATAATCTCATCAGCAAGACCCTCAAAATAGGCAGCCGGCACTTGGTAGAGCCGCTCCTTTTTATTGATGGTATCCAGCAGATTGCCGCCATCAGGGCTATTGGTGTATAATAAATTCTTTTCCATTTTACTTTTAACTTATAATTCGACACTGCAAACAGCCTTTCGTTTAATCACTGTTTCTGATAAAATCCTCTATTTTTTTAGCAGCATGGTGATAACTGGCCTTTAATGCCCCTTCACTCGTGTCCAACACCCTGCTCATTTCTTCATAGGGCATCTCATCATAGTAACGTAAATTAAATACAAGCCGTTGTTTTTCTGGAAGTTGCTGGATGGCCAGCTGCAATTTCCATTCCAATTTTTTCGCATCAAACCCGTCGTCCGCCTTGATTCTGTTGGAAAGTCCACTTTCCACATCATCAAAACTTACCGAACTCTTACGTTTTTGCTGATCCAGAAATGTCAAAGATTCATTGGTGGCAATCCGGTAAAGCCAAGTATAAAGCTGACTATCCTCCCTGAAATTCTCAAGTGCTTTCCAAACTTTGATAAAAACATTCTGAAGCACATCATTGGCATCTTCATGATGGATCACCATTCTTCTTACATGCCAGTAGAGTTTTTCCTGATATTTTTTTATAATATCGGTAAAAGCCCTTTCTCTGGTGTTCTCCTGCTTGAAAAGTCTTAATAGCTCGCCGTCGTCTAAAATCATATAGATTTATTTCTACTACTTAATTCAAAAAAAACTAAAATTTCGTTTCAAAAATAAGGAAACCTGCCTTAATCCAAGCAGGTTCCCAAATTTATTCCGCAGACCAGACAGGCTAAGCATTTTTGCGTGCAATGACTTTTTCAGCTGCTTCTACAATAAATCTTGGTGTCAGGCCGTATTTTTCCAATAATTCTTCAGGTTTACCACTTTCTCCAAAAGTATCTTTTGTACCTATAAATTCAATGGGAACAGGCAGATGCTGCGCTGCTACATGTGCAACGCTCTCGCCTAGCCCACCCCAAATATTATGTTCCTCACAGGTGACCGCACAACGGGTTTTGTTCAGAGATTTTATAATTGCTTCCTGATCTAAAGGTTTAATCGTATGTAAATTAATCACTTCTGCATGAATGCCTTTTTCAGCCAGGGTGCGGGCAGCTTCAATCGCGTACCATACAAGGTGGCCGCAGGCAAAAAGCGATACATCTGTTCCTTCTGCCATTAATTGCGCCTTCCCGATGACAAAATCACTACCATCTACTGGAGTAAAATTAGCCCATTTTGGCCGGTGGAACCGCAGATAAACCGGCCCCTTAAAGGCTGCTATAGCTTTCGTGGCTGCTTTGGTCTGGTTAAAATCACATGGATTAATAACGGTCATACCCGGCATCATTTTCATCATTCCAATGTCTTCAAGAATTTGATGTGTTGCGCCATCTTCTCCCAGCGTCAGCCCGGCATGACTGGCACAAATCTTTACATTCTTATTACTGTAAGCAATGCTTTGACGGATCTGGTCATAAACTCTTCCGGTACTGAAATTAGCAAAAGTGGTGGTGTAAGGGATCTTACCGCCAATGGTAAGACCGGCAGCAGTGCCCATCATATTTGCTTCTGCTATGCCCATTTCATAATACCTGTCTGAGAAATCCTTGATAAAGGGTCCAAGTTTAAAGGATCCGGCCAGGTCAGCGGTCAAAACAACCACATCTTTGTTTTCTTTAGCAATTTCATAAATGCCTTCCCCAAATCCAGCACGGGTTTCTTTTTCGTTCTGAAGCTGAATATCTTTTAATTGCATAATGTGTCTTTAGTTAAATTTGTTTAAAATGAGATAAGCCGCAAGATAATAAATAGTAAGGATTTTTTTTAATTTAATATAGATTTCTCTTCCTTCGAATAAAGGCCATCGATCTGCATTTTCTGCTCCCATGCCCAGGCTGTTCGCATCATTTCATTCAGGTCATACTTAATCTTCCAGTCTAGAGAATCTACCGCGTGCTGGTTATTGGCAAAGATGGCTACGATGTCTCCAGGCCGGTTAGGCCCGATAACATAATTCAGTTTCTGTCCACTGACACCTTCGAAGGCTTTAATGGCTTCTAAAACGGTTACGCCGTTACCTGTTCCTAAATTGAAAACATCACACCGGCTTTTATTTTTATTATCCATCAAATACTGAATCGCCAGCGTATGCGCATGTGCTATATCCGACACATGGATAAAATCGCGAAGGCAGCTCCCGTCGCGGGTATCATAATCTGCACCAAATACGGTCATCTGCGGTAATTTCCCAATTGCGGTCTGCGTAATTGCAGGAACCAGGTTCTGAGGTTTACCCAGCGGTATTTCTCCTATTTCATTGGAAGGATGTGCCCCAACCGGGTTAAAATAGCGCAGTAAAATGGTTTTAGTCTCATGTATTTTCGAGAAGTCCCGGATAATACGTTCACCCATTTGTTTGGTAGCACCATAGGGGGACTCGGCCTCTTTGATGGGTGAATCCTCCGTTACAGGCATAACGTCAGGGCTGCCGTAAACCGTACAGGAAGAGGAAAAAACAAATTGTGCTACATTAAATTCAGCCACACACTTCAATACATTAATTAAGGATTCAAGATTGTTTTCATAATATTCCAGGGGCTTTTCAACAGATTCTCCTACCGCCTTGTAGGCCGCAAAATGAATAACACCTTCTATTTCAGGATTTTCCTGGAATACGGCCCGGGTATCCTGCCAGATTTTAAGGTCTACTTTATAATTTTTCAGGCGTTTGCCGGTAATTTTTTCAATCCCATCAGCAAGCAGCGTCGTTGATCTTGAATTATCATCAATTGAAATCACTTCAAATCCGTTTTCAATCAGATCCACAACCGTATGAGCGCCAATATACCCACAACCACCAGTAACCAATATTTTACGCATAGTTCTATAATTTGTTTTTATCGGTTGTAAAAATAGTCCAGATTTTACAATTTACCATCTCTAATTGTTCGTGGGCCTGTTCGTAATTTCCCAATCAGGCTGCTAATTTCTGCAGAGGCCAACATACAAAACCCGGCTCGAGGCCGGGTTCATATAATAAAGCACTAAAATTAAATTATTGTTTAGGCGGGTAAATTGCACCAGTGCCTGAGGATCCAATAAACCAGTGCAGCGAAAATGGCACTTACCGGAATGGTCAGCACCCATGCCCAAATCAGATTAATCGTTACACCCCAACGTACGGCGGACAAACGTTTTGTCGCACCTACACCCATTATAGCACCTGCTACCGTATGTGTTGTACTGACCGGGATACCCATCGCCTCCGTCAATATGAGGGTGGAGGCAGCTGCAGATTCTGCAGCAACACCTTCTATAGGGGTTACTTTGGTAATCTTGGTGCCCATTGTCTTGACAATTTTCCAACCACCACTCATGGTTCCCAGGCCGATAGCAGTGTAACAGGCAAAAGGGATCCAATTATTATGCATCATCGTTTCCAGGATCGGTGCATTTTCTGATAAAGCCTTTCCTCCATTCTGATCGATTAACAAAGCGACTGTGATGAGTCCCATCACTTTCTGGGCATCATTACCTCCATGTCCAAGACTAAATGCTGCGGAGGAAACCAGCTGTAGTCTTTTAAACCAGCGTTCCGCTTTGTAGGGATGCGATTTTCGGGCTATCCAGTTGATAATTACAGTAATAACAAAAGCCAAAAACATACCGATAATGGGCGACAGGAATATAAATAATACTGTTTTACCAAGATTATACATTTCTATTACTTCAAAATGGCCAATGCGGGCCAGTGCAGCACCGATGAAGCCGCCAATCAGCGTGTGGGAGGAACTGGAAGGGATACCAAACCACCAGGTAACCAGGTTCCAGCAGATAGCGGCAATTATTCCCGCTAAAATGATGGTCATTGTAATATACTCCGGATGAATGGTTTTAGCAACGGTGTTGGCGACTTTATGTTCTTTAAAAACAAAATAAGCGACAAAATTCCAAAGTGCGGCCCAGAGTACTGCCTGGAAGGGCGTTAGCACTTTTGTAGAAACAATGGTTGCAATGGAATTAGCTGCATCATGAAAGCCATTAATATAATCAAATATCAGGGCTAAGACTATAACGACTATTAATAATGCGGAAAATCCGAACATAGCTAAGTATTAGGTTTTGATAAAAAAGCTTTGGATAAAGATTAGGAGTATTTGATCATAATGGACTCTACCGTATTAGCAGCGTCTTCCATTTTGTCTACCACTTTTTCCATCACTTGGAAAACCTCTCTTTTCTTAATTAAACTCTTTATATCCTCTTCCACCTGAAATAATTTCTCAACACTCAGATCGTATATATCATCTGCCTGATTCTCTATACTATTAATTCGGATCAGCGATTCGGTCAATTTTCTTAAATGCTTCATATCCCTGAGGCAATTGACTGCCACCTGTATCTCTTTGGTACCTACCTCGATCAATTCAGCCATTTTCTGGATACTGGTCTCATTAGGATTGACATTATAAAAATGAATTTTTTTAGCGGAGGCATAAATACAATCTGCAATATCATCCAGGGACATAGCCAATGCGTGCACATCTTCTCTGTCAAAAGGCGTAATAAAATTACGACCAAGTTCTGTGAAGAGCTGATGCGTCGCCTCGTCGTTTTTATGTTCCAGATCTTCCAACCGGGAAACAAGCACCGCACGTTTATCTCTATCAGGCTCATCAACCATTCTTTTGATCTCTTTACCCATAGTAACAAGGGTTTCTGCGACATTTTCAAACAAATCATAGAAGATTCTATTCTTTGGCATAAAAATTTTCCCAATGTTGTTGAGTCCCATATCTTTTAAATTTTGTGCAAAAGTAATCAGAGCATCCGTTCTCAAAATCGATTAACCGTAAGTTAATATAAAATTAATATAGGATTTCAATTTGTTTACTACCAGCTGGTAAATAAGAGTTAACACATAACATTTCAGCCTAATAATAAATGCTTTTTATTCTGACCCGTCAAAGATAACAGGTTATAACCTAATAATTTCTATTGGATTTTGCTTTATTCCCAATTTTTCGGGGTGCCATTTGACAATTGTAGAGGGTTCAGACCTATTATTGTCCTTTTGGCGATAACGGACCACAAAATCGACACCACACCTGATAATTGGATCTATTTCCTTGAATAAAGCAGGTGCAGTCTGGCCGCTAAGGTTGGCTGAAGTGCTTAATAAAGGTTTGCCGGACTTTAAAAGTAATTGCTGACAAAATGGATCCCGACAGATTCTGATGGCAACGGAACCATCCGTAGCCAAAGCTGAAGGTGCAAGTCCGCCGGCATTAGGATATATAACTGTTGTGGGTTTGCGCACCTCCGCCAAATAGGCGCTAAGTGCATCATCCATTTTGTTCACATATAATTGTAATTGCTCTTCGTTAGCCACTAATATGACAAAACTCTTATTTTGGGGCCTTCTTTTTAGTTCTATAATCCGCTGTATGGCTATTTCATTAGTGGCATCACAACCCAAGCCCCATACCGTATCAGTTGGATAAAGTAAAATTCCTTCCCCTCTCAACCAGAAAAGACTGGATTCCAGGTCATTTTCAAACTCTTTTTGCATAATGCTAAATTAATCCATGTGAAACATTAATTTTGCAAAATCCATTAAAAATTAAAAATATAATGAAAGAACTTATTGTAGCTGCCTGGCAGGACAGAGCATTATTAGATAGTCAGAAATACAGTGATGCTGTTAGAACCGTCATTGAAGATGTAGATAAAGGAAAGCTGCGCACTGCCGAACCCACTGAAAATGGATGGCAAGTCAATGAGTGGGTAAAACAGGCTATATTATTATATTTTGGTATCCAGAAAATGCAGACTTGGGAACTGGCTCCTTTTGAGTTTTATGATAAAATGTTACTAAAAAAGGATTACGCCAGCATGGGTGTCCGGGCAGTGCCACATGCGGTGGCACGGTACGGCGCGTTTCTTGGTAAGAATGTCGTATTGATGCCCAGCTATGTAAATATAGGCGCCTATGTAGATGAAGGGACGATGGTGGACACCTGGGCTACGGTAGGAAGTTGTGCTCAGATTGGCAAGGGTGTTCATTTAAGTGGTGGTGTTGGTATCGGCGGCGTATTGGAACCACTGCAGGCTTCACCTGTAATTATCGAAGACGGCTGTTTTCTGGGTAGCAGAAGTATCGTCGTAGAAGGTGTCATCGTGGAAAAAGAGGCGGTCTTAGGTGCAAATGTTGTGCTCACCAAATCCACTAAAATTATTGATGTCAGTGGCGATACACCCGTAGAGACAAAGGGCCGCATACCTGCACGCAGTGTGGTTATCCCGGGTAGTTATCCTAAAACATTCCCTGCTGGTACTTATAATGTCAATTGCGCTTTAATAATAGGCAAACGAAAACCCAGTACGGATCTTAAAACTAGTTTAAATGATGCGCTGCGTGACTTTAATGTAGCCGTCTAAAAAAATTTAATAATGATTATTGAGGTATTGAAATCGAAGGTGCATCGCGCAACAATAACAGAGGCCAACCTGAATTACGTAGGAAGCCTTACATTAGATGAAGCGTTGATGGAGGCGGCGAACATGATTGAAGGAGAGAAAGTTCAAATCGTCAACGTCAATAATGGTGAACGCATCGAGACCTATCTGATTAAGGGAAAAAGAGGAAGTGGAACAGTTTGCTTAAATGGTCCGGCTGCAAGACGTGGTGCCGTAGGGGATATAATTATAATTATATCCTACGCCCATATGGAATTTGAAGAGGCGAAGAAATTCCGTCCTGCCGTAGTGTTTCCAAAAGAGGGCACCAATCTGCTGCCTTGACAACCTTATGTTTTTGAAGAAAAAAAATTATAAAGAAATGCGGAAATGTTTAAAAAACATGGCCGCACTTCTTTTTAAGGAGAACCCGACTAAGCCGATAAGATTCATTGTGAAACTCAGTTAGGAACCGGAAAATGGAATCATGATGGCAGGCATACCGTCTTTTTATCCCCCACTCATCATTCAAAATGTAATCACCTTCCCTTATAGATCTTTCAAATTTGAAATCAGTAAGGGATGAAAAGACCTATCATGGAAGAAAAAGTATTGCTATACTTTGCTGCCTAGATCGTATTCGGCAATAAGGCGCAACGAGCCAGCGCATTATCCGTATTGGTGCATCACTTTTTCTCCATGCTTTTAGTTTAAAGCGGTCCCCGATCATTTTAGAACACTACTCCAATACCGCAAAGCAACATCTTACTGAAACGCTAGGTCCAAGGTTATAATAAATTAATAATCATTTATTGTAAAAAATAAACCTCCATTCTGAATTTTATCTTATTTTGCTCCAGACCTGGTTGACCAACAATTTAGCCGGACCCACAAAATGTGCAGGTAGGTTTGCCTTTTTTGTGTTAACTTGAAGTCTAAACGACACGCATGAAAAATATAACATTTGCAGCAGAAAAAATACACTCTTTATCCGAAATGCAACACATTATCCGTGGCTGGCGTCTCAAGGGCAAATCCGTGGCTTTTACCAATGGTTGCTTTGATGTTTTGCATGCCGGGCATCTGTTATCTATTAACGAAGCTGCCCAGAATGCAGATTACCTGATTATTGCGATAAATTCAGATGAAAGTATCGCCAAAATAAAGGGTACCGGCCGCCCAATCAATAATGAAAATGACCGGGCACTACTGCTCTCCAACTTTACAGTGGTGGATGCTGTTGTAATTTTCGGAGAAGAAACGCCACTTGTTACGATCAAGGCACTCCTACCGGATGTGTTGGTAAAAGGTGGCGATTACACCATTGACCAGGTCGTTGGAGCGACAGAAGTGCAGCAAAATGGTGGCAAAGTAATTATAAACCCGATATTAAAAGGCTACTCATCGACCGCTACGCTGGAAAAGATGAGAGCAAAAAACACTTAAAAAAAATCGGCACCTAACCAACACCTTATAGTAATAGGATGAAAATCACCCAGACCATCCCCAGAGATATCAGTTGGCTGAGCTTTAATGAAAGAGTCTTACAAGAAGCTAACGACCCCTCTGTTCCCCTCAGGGAACGAATCAAATTTTTGGCGATCCATTCCAATAATCTCGAAGAATTCTTCCGGGTAAGAGTCGCTGCATTACGTCGGATGGTGATATTAAGTGGAAAAAAAACGAATTTTCATTTTGAAGAAAATCCGCAGGCCATTTTAGATCAGATTCAGACCATTGTATTAAGGCAACAAAATGAATTTAACCGTATTTGGGAAGGCATTCTTATAGAAATGCAGAAAGCAAAGATATTCCTGAAAGATATCCATGAATTAACGCCCACACAAAAGGCATTTGTACGTAAACACTTTGATGAAGAAATAGAATCAACCGTTATTCCACTGCTCATCGAAAATTTACCCTCCCTGCCCTATCTACGTGATAAGAGTTTATATTTAGGGGTGGTCATGCGCAAACACAAATCTGCTATTGATCAGAAGTATGCCTTAATTGAAATACCTGTTCACGCATTAGGCAGATTTATCGAACTCCCGTCCCGTGGGGGTGAGCACCATATTATTTTATTGGAGGACGTCATTCGCTACAATCTTCCCTATATATTTTCTTATTTCGGGTATGACCATTTTGACGCACATATTTTTAATGTCACCAAGGATGCTGAATTTGATATTGACAATGACATTGCGACCACACTCGTGCAGAAAATTGAAAAAGGGATCAAAAACCGGCGTAAAGGCAAGGCTGTCCGTTTTAGCTATGACAAAGAAATGAATGCCGGTTTACTCGAATACCTGATTCGTAAATTGAACCTTACACATAAGGACAATATCATACCAGGTGGCAAAATCCATAATTTCAGGCATTTTATGGATTTTCCGGATGTCTTTTCCCAAAAGAAAATTCGCACCATTGCGGGCATCCTTCATCCGGAAATGACGGAACGCAATCGGGTAACCGATGTCATTCTCAAAAAGGATATATTACTCAGTCCACCTTATCATTCTTTTGTTACTGTTATCGATTTATTAAGGGAAGCGGCGATGGATCCTGATGTCATCAGTATCCAGATATCCGCCTATAGATTGGCACCGAGTTCCAAAATCATTAATGCTTTAATTAACGCGGTGCGTAATGGCAAAGAGGTGACTGTTATGATTGAACTCAGGGCACGTTTTGATGAGGAAGCCAACCTGGAATGGAAAGACCGGTTGGAGGAAGAGGGTGTAAAAACGCTGATTGGAGTGCCCAATATGAAGGTGCATGCAAAAATTTGCGTCATAAGAAAAAGGATCAACAAGAAAATCGTTCCTTACGGCTTTGTTGCCACCGGCAATCTAAATGAAAAAACTGCCCGGATTTATGCGGATCATTTTCTGCTGACAGCAAACCGTGGAATTATGAATGATATCAGCCGGATCTTTAAATACCTGGCCAACCCTAAAAATGTACCCATAGAGAGCCTTAATAACTGCAAATCACTGCTTGTCTCACCAACGGGTATGCACCGTCAGATTGCACACCTCATCGATCAGGAAATCAAAGCAGCAAAGGAGAAGAAAAAAGCCGCCATTATTATTAAAGTTAACTCCTTAAGTGATCAGCTTCTGATTGAAAAGCTTTATGAAGCTGCGCAGGCAGGTGTACATATTCAGATGGTCGTACGTGGGATATACTGTGCCTTCAGTCAGAATAAAAAATTTAAGAAAAAAATATTCGCGATCAGTATTGTTGATGAATATTTAGAACATGCACGGGTCATGATTTTTCATAATAATGGTAAAGAAAAAACATTTATCTCTTCTGCTGACTGGATGTTGCGCAATCTCGAACACCGCATTGAAGTGGCCGTTGAAATAAAAGACAAGTCCCTGAAATCTACTTTAAAAAACATTTTAGCCATTCAATTAACAGATAACGTCAAGGCCCGGCTACTGGACAATGGACTCAATAACCAGTATGTACAACCAACAGAGAAGGCCCGTCCCAACAGATCGCAACTGGAAATCTACAAATACCTGAAAAAACAAAAACCGGGTAGCACATAAAGAGTATACCTTTAAAACAGCAATAAGTCATTACATTTCCGAGTCAATTTTAATACCTTTACAATCAACATGATATTAGCCGCTATCGATATAGGAAGTAATGCCGCCCGTTTACTCATCGTAGACGTCCAAAAAACGGAGCAACAGACGAATTTTAATAAGGTTAACCTGATCCGGGTTCCTTTAAGACTTGGACTGGATGTGTTCCAGGATGCATTGATAGGTCCCAAAAGAGAGGCCATGCTGATTAACACCATGCAGGCATACCGGCACCTGATGGATGCCTATGGTGTTCAGCAGTTCCGTGCATGTGCAACCAGTGCAATGCGCGATGCCAAAAATAACCAGGAAATTATCGCCAAAGTACAGCAAAAGGCGGGTATACCCATTGAAATCATTACCGGGGATCAGGAAGCCTCACTCGTCTTTGAAAATCATATTGCAGAAACCTTAAGTCGAGACAAAGCCTACCTATACATCGATGTCGGTGGCGGTAGCACTGAACTGAACTTTTTTATTAAGGGAGAGCAGGTTTATAAGCATTCCATGAATGTCGGCACCATCCGTTTGCTCAATGGACAATGGCAAAAAGAAGACTGGGCCGAGATGAAATCAGAAATCAAACAAAAAATAAAAAGTGATCTACCAATAACAGCAATCGGTTCTGGTGGTAATATCAACAAAGTCTTTTCTATGAGTAAGACCAAGGAAGGCAAGCCACTATCTTACAGAATGCTTAAGAATTATTATAAGCAATTCTCCAGCCTCACGGTACCTCAGCGAATCTCACAATTAAAATTACGCCAGGACCGCGCAGATGTTATTGTGCCTGCCTTACAGATCTATATAAACATTATGCGCTGGACGGATGCAGCAGAAATCTATGTGCCAAAAATTGGGGTGGCGGATGGATTGGTGCGGGATTTATACGCAAAACTTCAAGAAAATAACCGGCCGGTTCCAGTTGGTGACTGAGTTTTTATCGTCCCAAAATATTTCATGTTATCTAAACCCAAGCATCCGGATCAGCAGAATTTATCCATATTAACCTCTGGATCAAATGGCAAGTGCTGCTTTAGAAAGCTGATCCATTGTGACGCAAAAAAAGGTGCCAGCGAGCAGCCTTTAGACCCCAGACCGTTTAACAGGCCAATTGCAGGATAATGCGGATGAGCGCCAACAAAAGGACGCCGGTGTTCTGTAGCCGGCCGGATCCCTGACAGCGCACTTTTAATGTTAAAGGGCATCTTTAATCTCCGCGCTAATTCTTCTTCTACTTGTTTTTTAAAATAGCCCGATGGAGCATCATCGGTAAAAGTCCATTCATAGGTTGAACCCACCCAAAACAAATCACTTTGGCCAAAAGGCACCAGACTATATTTTAATTTGTAAATATGCCCTCGGGGCAATCCCGGAATGGAAACAAGCAAGGCCTCACCCTTATTAAACCGAAAAGGAAGCCCACGAAAAAAAGGGTTTTGCTGTACACCTACCCCCTCGCAACAAATAAGCTGGCGAGCGCGCACCTGAAGGCGGCCATCATCATAGTTGACTTCATGACCATTTTCCTTAATCCGCAAATAGTTCCAGTCAAAGTAATGTTCCCTTAAAATATTTTGCCGGCGAAGATACTGCCTGTAGGCAGGTAGCAGTGACATTAGATCTATCAGCAAAGCGGGTTCAATTTTACTGATCCCAAAATCAAAATCAAAATAAGAACGCCAGGTATCTGTATCCGGGACGTTATGTACATAGGCTGACGTACCTTCTTTTATCCTTTTATCAAACGCGTCCTTCATCTGTTCACTTGCATGCAAATCCAGCAAAGATACGTTTTCCAAAACAGTGGGGATATCAACAAATGTACTAATTGAGTTGTAAGCCAGACTGGAAAAAGGCAATATGGCATCAATCTTCCAGGTTTGTACGACCCTGCGGCCGGTTACCGGGTTAATTACACCACTGGCAATTTTACTCGCACTATTTGTTTTTGGCAAATCGATCACCATTACCGTGTAACCAGCCTTTATCAGCTCATAACTCATAAAAGTGCCGGCAATGCCCTGGCCTAACACGATGCAATCAACCACCTCCATAGAAAATTAAATTAAATGCTAAAAAATCAGAAAATACTGCTTAATCGGATTATCGATCTGATGCAAAGATAAGCCCTCCTAAGCCAAATATTTCTTTGTGGAAATTGATCTTTCTTCCCATACTCATATAAATAGAGATGCCGCCTTCAAAAGAAGCCGGCATCTCTATTTATTAAAACAAAAATTCGATTAATATACTGTTCTTACTTTGATGGTTTCTTTTACGTTTTTCAGTAATTCGACCGCTTTTGACGAAAGTTTTTTATCCAGATCCAGCACAACATAGCCAATGGTGTCATTCGTACTGAGATATTGGCCCAAGATATTAATCTTGTTTTTAGACAAGGCAGTATTGATTTCACTGAGTACACCGGGTTTATTATTATGAATATGCAATATGCGGTGTGCATTGGGATGCGCCTGCAAGGCAATAGAAGGCACAGTAAGACATTGATTGGTAACCCCATTTTCTAAATAATCAAATAATTTCTTACTTACATCTTCCCCGATATTTGCCTGTGCTTCCTCCGTGGAACCACCAATGTGTGGTGATAATAAGACATTGTCTAATCCGCGCAGCGGTGTTTCAAACGCATCGCCGATTTTCTTAGGTTCGACGGGGAATACATCGATAGCAGCTCCAGACAAGTGGCCACTTTTCAGATGTTTCACCAGGTCATCAATATGAACACAATGTCCCCTGGCATAATTTATCAATATGGAATGGTCCTTAAATGACTTCAGGATCTTTTCATTTATAATCTCTTTGGTATCTGGTGTTTCTGGTACATGAAGTGATATAATATCAGATTTAGACACCAATTCTTTCATGGATTTGGTTGCAGCGGCATTTCCAAGTGGCAATTTCGTCTGAACATCATAAAATAGCACCTTCATACCCATTGCTTCCGCCAAAATACTTAATTGCGTCCCTATATTGCCATAACCCACAATCCCCATTGTTTTGCCACGCAACTCATAACTTTCTTTTGAATCTTTGAGCCATATTCCTTCATGTGCCGCCTTGTTTTTATCCAGTATCCTGCGAATGAGTAATATGGACGATGCAATCACCAATTCAGCGACACTTCTCGTATTACTATAGGGGGCATTAAAAACAGCAATCCCGGCCTTTTTAGCCGCAGTCAGGTCGACCTGGTTGGTACCGATGCAAAAACAACCTATCGCCTGCAATTTCTTTGCTGCGTCAATGACTTTGGCTGTTATTTTTGTTTTGGAACGGATCCCTATCAGATGAACATCCTTTACCGCCTTAATTAATTCTTCCTCATTTAGCGCGCCTGTCAGCTTTTTCACATCTACATATCCCGAGGATTTGAATCTTTCAACAGCAAGGTCACTGATATTCTCTAAAAAAAGAATTTTAATTTTCTCCTTTGGATAACTGGTTTGCTCTTTCATTCACTTTATATTTTAGTTTTACTGGTAAATCAATTAATGCAAATTTTACACTGCGAGCCCGCTTTTTTTTGCATAAAAAGGCGTATTTAGACTACAAAATAACCGCTCCGGTAAGATTTAACATTTGCGAATTTAATTGAATGTAAACTAATGCATGTTAACACTTAATAGAATTACTGATTTCGGTAGTCGTTTGAAATTAAAAATAGAGGTCAGTGCAGTTCGTTGCGCTAATTAAAGTATAATTTAATGTATTTCAACCCATTAGAAGTGTATTTTTAATGCTGATTTGTCTATAATTTTTATAGGCTATCCACTGTTTATTGAGGGGTAAAAACATATTAATAAGGTCCAAAAAAAATATCAAAAATAATTTTACCCTTAACAATTAATGGCCTGAACGTATTAAATAAGGAAAATTATTCCCTTAACCCTTTGTTCTCTTCTTTTTATTATTACCTTGCACTTACTAACGAATGTACGTTATTAAACAAAAGACAATTCTATTACGTTATGCGATCTAACTTATCAGCATCCACCAGCTCCGTAAGTGAAAATACTTTGGATTTTGGGGCTAAAAAAATCTACTTTAATCTCTCACCTGCACAACTGGAACAACAGACAATTGAGCTGAATCAGGGCTGTCTCTGTGACGAAGGCGCACTATGTGTACAAACGGGAAAATTTACCGGTAGGTCGCCAAAAGACAAATTTATCGTTCGTGATGCCATTACCTCTAATGCTGTCGATTGGGGCAATGTGAATATTCCGATTAGTACAGAATCTTTTAATTTATTATATGATAAAGTAATCAGCTACCTGGCTGATAAGGAGATCTGGGTTAGAAATGTCCATGCCTGCGCTCATCCCGAATACGCCTTAAAAATCATGGTTGTCAACGAAACTCCTTGGGCCAATCTTTTTTGTCACAATTTATTTATAGATGAAAATGAAAACCTTGGAAGATTAGAAGATGCACAACCTTTTTGGCAGATTATCCAGGCGCCCGGCTTCCAGGCCGATCCAGCAACCGATGGAACCCGGCAGGCAAACTTCACTATCGTTAATTTTACCAAAAGAATTGTCCTGATTGGCGGTTCGGCTTATACTGGCGAAATCAAAAAAGGGATTTTCAGCGTCCTGAATTTTTTGTTGCCACATGACCGTAAAGTGCTTTCCATGCACTGTTCAGCCAACGAAGGGAAAAAAGGGGATGTTGCTTTATTTTTTGGTCTCAGCGGAACAGGTAAAACGACACTAAGTGCCAGCCCAAGCAGAGCACTAATCGGTGACGATGAACACGGTTGGGCGGATAATGCCATTTTCAATTTCGAGGGTGGCTGCTATGCTAAATGTATCAACCTGAGTCATGAAAAAGAACCGGAAATCGCTGCAGCTATCCGCAAAGGGACCTTGTTGGAAAATGTCAGTTTCTTTCCTGATACCAATAAAGTCAATTATAATGATGGTTCCATTACGGAAAACACCAGGGCAGCTTATCCAATTGAGTATATTGCAAATGCAAAGCATCCATCTTATGGTAATATTCCCAAACATATTTTCTTCCTGACCTGTGATGCATTTGGTATTCTACCTCCCATCGCCAAATTGACCAAAGGTCAGGCGATGTATCATTTTGTCAGCGGATATACCGCTAAAGTTGCCGGTACAGAAATAGGGATCAAAGAACCTCAATCCGTTTTCTCCGCCTGTTTCGGCCATGTGTTTTTGCCGCTTCATCCAACAGACTATGCAGAGTTATTGGGAGAAAAACTCGATGAGAATCCAGAGGTGAATGTTTGGCTTATCAACACGGGCTGGAGCGGTGGTGCCTACGGTTCAGGAACAAGAATTAATCTTCAATATACCAGAGCCATGGTTAATGCCGCCTTAAATGATGAATTAAAAGACGTCCCATTTGAAAAACACCAGGTGTTTGGTGTTTTAAAACCTCAGCGTTGCCCGGGGGTTCCGGACGCAATACTCAATCCCAGGCAAGCATGGCTCGACCAAAATGCCTATGACGAACAGGCGAATAAACTGGCAAAGCTGTTCACGGAAAACTTCAAACAATATGCAGAAAAAGCCAGCTCCGCTACCAGAGCAGGTGGGCCTACCCTGCTAAAATAGCTACTGTAAAATTAGTTTTTAAATGGATCCACTAAGATTCAAAAGCCGCAAGCAATGTAATGACTAACAAACTGGAATAGATAATCTGACATATGTATTCCAAGGGGGCCTGGCGCCCCCTTTTTTTGGCGGCCATATAATTGATTATTGCGATTTCTTACTGCGTTTCCATGCCTAGCAATCAAAACCGAAATACCCGGTTCATTTTTTGCAAAATGAAGCAAAATAAAACTGTCCAATGATTTTGCCAATCCGGCATTTTCAATCTCTTGTGCACCTATTGTAGAAAGACTAAGAAACAAAAAAACGAAATAAATAAGATTGTTCACCCGCGCTACTAAATTAATCTACTCAAATTATCTTCCCCAAAAAATGATATACAGGCCGCTTAGCCTTACCAAAAACGCAGCATGAATAATTGTCCAGGTTTCACTGATTTGAAACTTTTCTTTGTGATGGCATTACAGCATCACGGTTGATATAAAGCATAAACTTCAAAGGCATCAAATCTTCAAAAGCCCCGTCAGCAGCAGCCCCTCGTCGTGCATGCGTATTTATCTTCTGGATTTTTTCAGACTTTCTTTCTTCATTTGCTGCTCACCCCATTCTCTAAGGTAATTGATAAATGGAATAAGTTCCTGCCCTACTTCTGTTAGTGTATATTCTACCTTGGGTGGCACTTCCTGATATACTTTTCTGTTGATCAGATTGTCAGCTTCCAATTCCCTTAGTGTCTGCGTTAACATTTTGGTTGTAATGTCTGGAAGCGTTCTACTCAGCTCTCCATAACGTAAAATTCCATTTTCATGCAGATACCATATGATCCTGCCTTTGTATTTTCCTCCGATACGTCGAAAAGCATAGTCAACGGAGCAAGTGGTAAATTCAGGGCATTCTTTGTTTTTATTTTTCATCTTAAAATATTGATAATCAACAATACATTATTTTTAGTCCGTAGCATACAAAAAAGTACATACTTGTCCCAAAGATACAAATGATCTAGTTTCGCTGTTCATTTAAAAAATATATAAAAATGGACTTAAAATTAAAAGATAAAGTGGCAGTAGTTACTGGTGCTTCTAAAGGAATTGGAGCTGGAATTGCAAAAGCATTTGCAATGGAAGGGGCAAAAGTTATTGTGAATTATGCAACGGATAAGGAGGGTGCAGAAAAAGTTGTCAATGAGATCGCAAAAAAAGGCGGTACAGCCGTTGCTGTTCATGGCGATATTACAAAAGCGACAGATGTACAAAGGCTGTTCGCAGAAACAAAAAAAGCATTTGGCCAATTGGATATTCTGGTCAATAATGCGGGTGTTTTCAAATTCGAACCATTAGCGGCAGTAACAGAAGAGAGTTTTCACCGACAATTTAATACCCATGTTCTGGGCAATTTATTATGCTCACAAAATGCAGTTGAAATGTTTGCTGACCGTGGGGGGAGCATTATAAATATCAGTTCTACTGTAAGCATAAATCCGATGGCCGGGCTGATTGTATATTGTGGGGCTAAAGCTGCTGTCGATACTTTTACAAAAGTATTGTCAAAAGAATTAGGCGCAAAAAAAATACGGATAAATACCATCGCACCAGGTGTTACAGATACAGAGGGCAATCATACTGCCGGCATTATTGGTGGTGATCTGGAGAAACAAATGGTCGCCAATACGCCACTCGGGCGCACGGGCCAGCCGGAAGATATTGCAAAAGTCGCAGTTTTTCTTGCTTCTGAAGATGCCGATTGGGTAACGGGGGAAAGAATTACGGCCGCCGGCGGTTTGTTATAATACGCTAAAATTTATCAAAGAATGCTGTCTGTCAAGGACAGCATTCTTTGTTACGGGACTTTGTTTAACATGAGCAGCAACAGTTCGCCTGGCGTAGAGGCGGCAATTCAGCAGCACTGTTGGCAAGAAGCACGGCAGTCCAAATTCAGCCATAAATTTCCCAGGAAGCTTTTATTATGCATCTCCCCGTTCGGCAGTCTTGATAAATTCATCTTATATCTTTCCACCACTGTGAGAACACTTGATTGCTGTGGTCAAGATAGACCAGTTCACCAATTTTAGGTGTTACGAGAGGTAAGTGATCATTTTCTTTATTTAGCTCGGTAAGGGTTTTTAGAGGCTCGTCCCAGGGATGATTGGCCAATTTGAATTTAGAAGAATGTATAGGAAATAACCGTTTTGTTTCTAAATCCTTTGCTGCTTTCAAAGCCTCATCAGGCAGCATATGGATTGCCTGCCAGGCGAGATTATACTGACCATTATCTAAAAGTGCCAGGTCAAACCCTCCGAACTTTTTCCCGATTTCTGCAAAATGCGAATCGTAACCACTATCACCACCAAGATATAATTTTAATTTGGGTGTTTGTAAAACAAAAGAAAGCCATAGCGTATTGTTTCTTTTAAATGCCCGTCCTGAAAAATGGCGGGCAGGTGTAGTGAACAGCTTAAGGTCACCGGCAATCACCTCCTCTTCGTTCCAATCCTTCTCGATGATTCTTGCGCTGTCAAATTTCCAATATTCAAAATGTGCACCCACGCCCAGACCGCAGATAATATGCTTGATTTTAGGCTTCAATTTCATTATGGTTGGATAATCCAGGTGATCGTAATGGTCATGTGTAATGAGCAGGAAATCAATTTCGGGCATATTCTCAGCCGAATAAATGTCAGTGCCTTTAAATGACCTATTAGAATACGGGATAGGCGAAGCATTACCGCTGAAAACAGGATCAACCAGAAAACGTTTGCCATTGAGTTGGATGAAATAAGAGGAATGCCCGAACCAGACTAACACATTCTCAGTAATAGGTACATTTTTCAAATCGGTTTTAACAGACGGGATACGATCGATCGGTCTGGTGCGTGGAAATTTCCTGAAAATAAAATTGTACAACACGCCTGTCATAGAATATCCCTCAGTTATTGTAGGCGTAAAGTGCATATTATGAAAACTTCCATCCTTGTAGTTAGGTGATCTTTTGATCTGTTCAAGCCGGTTACCTCTTGGTGCTTTTCCAAATTGTGGTTGACGCATATAGAAAAATGTTACGGTTACTTCCTGCAACGCAATGCCAAAAAAGATTATTATATTCGTTTTATCAATTTCATATATATCCGACCCGGCAGACTGAAACTTAAAATCAGCTATTAAATTGTAGAAACCTCCACATTTTAATAGCTGATTTTAAGTGACCAGTGAATACGGTTCCAATGCGAAATAATGTTGAATATATAGAAACGACCGCAAAAACATTTTTACGCCAGACCAGTAAAGCAGTGGCTTACACAATTTATGAATAAGCGGTGGGGCTTATCCGAATTATCATTGTCTAGTCTTGCTTAGCGGGCTTTGCATCAGGGCGATGCGCATTTTCAAAGCCAGCAGCATCTAATTTCGCCATGCTGTTCACCGGATGTTCACTACCGCGGTGACAGGTTACACAGGTTATAACCTGTATTGTATCAGGGCGGGAAGAGTTTTTGAAATTAAAATATTTTGCATTGATATCTGCTGTCATCATCATCATGTGCCTGGCAAATGACTTGTGTTTTTTCTCATCGCTGGCAAAATTCAGTTTTGTAGAATCAATATCGCTTTTGGCATGACAGAAACCACATTTTACCCCAAGTGCCTTATTAAACCCTTTCATAATACCCATCAGACTATCATGTGTAATATCCTGTGGCAGGACCTTAAAATTGTGCTTAGGTTGTTGAGACGTTGAGGAAAATGACATAATAACGAGCACAAACAAGGCTCCCAGAATAGCGAGTACACCGCCTTTGTTTTTATTGGTTTGAAACATAGAACAATTTTGAATAGAATTAAAATAGTAGCATCCAGTTGCCGTTTAATAGTATTACTTGCGAATAGTTAAACTGTTCTGTATTTACATGCCAGCATGCATAACTAATGAGCCCTTCCTCCAAACGGTTTAGGATTGTAATGTAAATATAGCCGAACTCAGTTGAATAACAAAAATATTTTATGAAGACAGATTGCAGGCCTTATCCATAAGACAAGAAAAACTCAGCGTGGATACCCGCACAGAAAATGAGAAAGGAGCATCTCTTTATTTTTTAAGATGCTCCTTTCCGGTTGTCTTTTGGGTTCCTAATTCCTGATCGTTCGGGTAAAAACGATCTATTTCGGTTCAAACAAGGCTCGTTTTAAGCATTCAGGTGAATGGTCATCAAGCTTCAGCAACTTCTTCAGAAACATGATCAGCAGAGTGCCTAACCTTTTTGATCAATTTCAGAACTTTTTGCCGGATATCGTCACTGACGCCGGCAACTTCTGATTTGAAAACGTCTTGTAAATCGTCTAATTCTTCCAGAGATTTAGCCGTCCATTTATTCCATTTATTTTTCAGGTCTTTCGTTGAATCGACAATTTGCTGACGGGTTTCTTCTCCAGACTGGGGTGCCAGGATTAAACCGACAACGGCACCGGCTACAATTCCGGAAATTGTTCCCACTAAAATATGTTTTGCACTCATAACGAATAGTTTTAAAAAGTGAATAATAAGTTACGCTAATCAAAGTTCAACAATCTTGCCAAGAAAGTCAAAGTTATTGTTAATCTGTGACTATCAAAGCGCTGCACCGAACCAGTTTATTATATGTGACCGGAAGTCTTCCTATTCCCCTGGTTCACGGGGTATTAAAGGTACAATTATATTTGTCCCGCTTCCGTAATTCGTTAGTCAAAAAAAACTATATTCGCACTAATTACAAATCCAAATAAAAAGTCCCCCATCAAAATGACGAAAATATTGGTAATAGACGATGAAAAAGCGATCAGAAAGACGCTTGGTGAGATTCTGACCTTTGAAGGTTATAAGGTAGATGAGGCCGTGGATGGCGAAGACGGATGGAAGCATTTTTCTGAAAATAACTATGACGTTGTACTATGCGACATAAAGATGCCTAAACTGGACGGCATGGAATTTCTCAATAAAGCCAATGCACTCAATGCAGATATACCCATTATCATGATAAGTGGCCATGGAAACATTGAGTCTGCAGTGGAAGCTGTGAAGAAGGGAGCTTTTGATTTTATTTCAAAACCACCGGACCTCAACCGGCTTTTGATCACCATTCGTAATGCAACAGATAAAAATGTTCTGAGTAAAGAAACAAGGACCCTGAAAAAGAGAGTGGCCAAAGTGCAGGAAATGATCGGCGAGTCCGAAGAAATGCACAAAATCAAAGCGACGATAGAAAAAGTAGCTGAAACGGATGCCAGGGTATTAATTACCGGTGAGAACGGCGTCGGCAAAGAACTGGTTGCCCGCTGGATCCATGCAAAAAGCAACCGGTCAAATAATCCCCTAGTTGAGGTG